>JANMLV010000063.1:0-6268 GCA_031372705.1 Bacteroidota bacterium
TGATTTCCACATGATGCAATTATGAGGCAAGTAAACAAGCAACCGACAATTTTATTTAACATAGTGTTTTTTTACAGACGCAAATTTAGGTAAAGTAAAGCGGTTAATCTAAAAGCCATTAATTCACACATTGTTACTAAAACACTAGGAAGATTAACAAAAATTTCTATTTTTGACCTCAAATTTTTAACACGCCACTACTCACTTATAACCTGAAATGCTTCTAACCTTTGTGATTATTTACATGGTGGCTACCATAGCCATCGGGGTTTTCACCGGCAAACTTGTTAAGGGTTCTAACGATTTTGTTCAAGCGGGGCGCAGATTACCACCATTATTTAATGCCGCTGCGTTATTTGCTTTGTGGTTTGGCAGCGAAACTATTTTTGGAGCCTCAAGCGCCTTTTTAGAAGGTGGATTGCTCAATGTAATTGAAGACCCGTTTGGCGCTTCCCTTTGTTTGTTGCTATTCGGCTTCTTCTTTGTACGACCACTTTACAGAATGAATTTGCTCACTATTGGTGATTTATTTAAGATAAAATATGGGCAAAACGTAGAGTTGGTTTCCAGCTTTTTCATGTTACTTACCTTTTTTGGCTATATAGCAGCTCAATTTGTGGCTTTAGGAATAATTCTACAAGTAGTGCTTGTTCAAGCAGGGGTTGGTATGGAATTGCCTACCGCCATTGCAATTTGTGTGGTGGTTGTTACTGCATATACTATGATTGGTGGCATGTGGGCAGTTTCGATTACCGATTTCATTCAAAGTATTCTTATAGTAGTCGGGTTAGTAATAGTTGTAGTATTTGTAGCCAATGAAGCAGGTGGTGTAGGCGAAGTGTTTGCTAATGCTCCTGAAAATACCTTTAAATTTTTACCGAATGCTGAACCTATCGATATTACTAACTGGATTGGGGCTTGGATGGTAATTGGTTTGGGTTATATTCCATCGCAAGATATTTTTCAACGTGCTAATGCAGCCAGAAGCGAAAAAGCCGCCGTTAACTCTACTTATTTAGGTGCAATATTGTATTTAGTTATTGCAATGTTGCCTTTGTTTATTGCATTAGCCGCTCGCGTTTTATATCCAACTGAAGATTTTTCTGATACACAAGCGGTAATTCCTCAAATTGTTTTGGCGCATACTCCTCTTTGGATACAAATATTATTTTTTGGCTCATTGTTGTCGGCGGTGCTTAGCACTTGCAGTGGATCATTGCTTGCGCCTGCCAGTATTTTAGCAGAAAATTTTATAAAGCCAATTCACAAGAATGCTACAAAAAAGGATTTCAGCGATAAGCAATTTTTAATTGTTTTACGATTAAGTGTAATTGCGATGGCCTTTGTGAGTTTTTTAATAACCATTCCAAAACAAAACATATACGATTTAGTTGGTGAAAGCGCAACCGTTGGAATGGTATCGCTGTTAGCGCCAATGACGGCAGCTTTATATTGGAAAAACATAAATGGACAAAGCGCAATGTTGAGTATGTTTGGCGGATTAATTACTTATATATTCTTTGAATATCTTTATCCAATAAGCATTGAAGCATTTATTCCTGCTACTATTATTTCATTTATGGCAATGTATGCCGGTAGATTTTTGGAAGCTAAACGAATGCCGGCCAATTATGCATCAGGCTTGGCAGCAAAATTCATGAAATATTTTAGAGATTAAATTGATATTTTTTATAATATTAATTTAATTCCATTTATCATACATTAAATAAACCGGCGTTTATTGTACAATAAATTGCTGCCATCGCAAACCTTCGTTGCTGTGCAAACACAATACATATTGACCCGGAATTAAAATTAAAGGTTGAGTTATAGTATAAACTCCCGGTTGTAAAATTCCGTGATGCAATGTTATTTGAGCTTGGCCTTGCATATTAAATATGGTTAAATCGATTGTAGTTGGTGCATCAATGCGATATTGAATATTAATTGCATCTGTTACCGGATTTGGTGATATAGATAGAATGGCATTTTGCGCTGTGAAACTTTGAATTCCTGTAAGTGTATCTACAATAACAGCAGCAGTATCTGTGTACACATATATTGTTGAGCCTGATGCAAACGAAAGATTATCATTTACTTGATAAAATCTATTGATATTATAACCCCAAGGGCTTGGATGCCAAGTTTCGCCTCCATCAAATGTTTCCAAAATATCGTAAGAACCCGTCCAGCCTGTATCCGGATTTGCAAAACCAATCATTTCGATATAGGTATAATCTTCATCAATCAGCTTTACTTCCCAGCTATCACCGTTATCGAGCGATTTTAGGAATCTAGTTGTACCGGTTCCTGTAACATCCGCGATAGCGCCAAAAGCATGGATACCATCCAACAACTGAATTTTCCAAACATAGTCGTTAGGATGACCTGTGGTAGTTTTAACTTCCCAATTTTCACCGCCATCGGAAGTATAAAGAATAATGCCTCCGAGGCTCAAATTAGCACTTTGACCTGTGGCAAAACCATGATTTTTGTCTGTAAATTTGATATCAACCAGCGAATAGGCGAAAGCACTCATATCACTGTGTGTCCACGTTAAGCCTCTATCGGTACTTTTAAAAATATACGCCGGACTGCTCCAAATACCGCAGGCATAAATGGTTGAATCATCGGCAACACTTAATCCGCAAATACCTGTAAACGGCTCCGGCAGCAGCGCTGCAATATCATTCCACGTATCGCCACCATCAGTGCTTTTATATAAATTGCCAAAGAGTGTACCTGCAAATCCTACATTTTCATCAAAAAACTCAACAGAACGAAAGTAAGTAGACTCCGATAATTTGAGTGCCCAATGTTCGCCTTTATCCTCAGTTTTAAAGATTGTTCCATCAGAACTAACTGCCCAACCAATTGAATCATTTATGAAGAAGATATCATCGAAGCGGCCTGCAGTAGGTGTTCCGTCATAAACCAACCATTCCGGTGATGACTGGGCACTGGATTCGGTTATGGAAACGAAAACTATAACGAAGTAAAGGATTTTTTTCATGAGTGTAAATATAAAAAAAGGGTGATAACAACCTGTTATCACCCTCAAATTGCTTTTATGTATGTATTTATAATGCGTCGATAGACAATGCCAAGAACATAAAGACGAATGGCAATGCTACCCAAAAGAAGGTACTTAGATAAATAATCATCAAAATGCATACAGCAGTAGATGCAAGGCCGGCAAGGAAGTATTTCTTGTTCAGCTTGATTTCATATTTTTGTTTTGCTTTGTTTTCCATCGTGTTTAATTTGTGATGCAAAAGTAAACAGTAATTTTGAATTCCAAAAATATTTGGAGGTTAAAAACCGCTTATACAAGCAAACCCTCCGTTTGTCCATTATTCACCTCTTATTTGTTGCAGCTTTCCTACCTTACAGCCGAAAATTACTAAATTTGAAGTATGCGCTTGAACAGTTTGATTGTAGACGATGAGTTATTAGCACGAAAAGTGCTTTCAAGTTTAATTACATCCTATTGCCCCACTGTTACAATTGTTGGAATGGCTGATTCAGCAGAGTCAGCGAGGAAGTTACTAGCGCAAAACGCTATAGACATTATTTTCCTTGATGTAAATATGCCAAACGAAAGCGGTTTCGATTTGTTGGACTCCCTCGACAACACGTTATATTCGGTAATATTCGTTACCGGAAATGAAGAATTTGCATTGAGAGCTCTAAAGGCAAGTGCTGCTGATTTCTTGTTGAAACCTGTTGATATTGAAGAATTAAAACAATCGATTATTAAAGCCGGTATTTTGCGTGAGATGCGGTTTCAGAACAAACAACTTAATACTGATTATATTTCATCATTAACCAATTTATCGGATTCAATACGAAATAAACAAAACATATCTAGAATTACACTTCACCATTTACAGGGATTCAAAATTATATCGGTTGCAGAAATTATTTATCTTGAAGCGGACGGGAATTACACAATTTTTCATATGCAAAATAATGAGAAGATTGTTGTAAGCAAAGGAATGGGCGAATACGAACAATTATTAGATGAAAACATCTTCATTCGAGTACATAAGTCTTTTATTATTAATCTATTCTATTTAAAGGAATATTCCACCGTTGACGGTTATTTTGCAATGTTAAGTGATGGCGCCAATGTTATAATAAGTAGGCGCAGGGTTGACTACTTTCTGGAAAAGGTTAAACACTACAATTTGAAATAATGGTGAATCCAATAAACCATAAATTTAAGCACCGCATTTCCATTATGTTAGTGAGCTTTATTACATTAATAATGCTGCAATCAAATAATACATATAGTCAATCAAATAAAGCGCCACAAACAATAATAAAATCGTTTACAGTAAATAATATAGAATACATTTACTCAAGTAATTTCAATTTTAAACCTGATGAAAATAATATACAGATTACTTATGAAGGTATTGATTTAACATTTTCAGGAAATGTGATGTATAGTTATAGAATGCAGAACAGTCAAAATTGGGATACCACTTATGCTAACATTTTAACTTTTCCGGGATTGACTGCCGGTGAATATGAATTTAGTATTAAGTCGAAAACAGCAAGTTCACAATGGTCGAATACAGAAACACTAAATTTCACCATTTTAAAACCTGCCTATTTACAATTATGGTTTATTTTACTTGTAAGTTTCATTTTAGTTAGTTTAATATCTTTTTTTATTTTTTATAAAAATAAACAATACTTAAACAGGGAGCGGAATGCATTAATCCTTCAGCAGAAAATGAATGAAATGGAAAATCAAGCCAAACAAGCAATGATGAACCCTCATTTTGTTTTTAATGCGCTCAATTCTATTCAACATTACATGCTTGAAAACGACAAAGAATCGACAAATAAATATTTGACAAAATTTAGTCGTCTAATAAGAATGAATTTAGATCTATCCACAAAAAGCGTTATTACACTTGAAGAAGAATTGGAAAAATTGAAATTATATCTCGAGATAGAGCAATTAAGGTTTGGCGACAAACTAGTTTATGATTTTAAAATTGACAATCAACTTGAAACAGATATCATACAAATTCCAAGCATGATTTTGCAACCATTTGTTGAAAATGCAATTTGGCATGGGATAATGCCAGCTAATCGAGTTGGCCAAATTACAATAGTTGCCGAGGCTATTCAAAATAACCAAATGCTATCTATTAAAATATTAGACAATGGAATTGGTATTGCGAATGCTAAAAACCTTACTAAACCAAAAACACACAAAAGTATGGGCAGTCAAATTACTATTGATAGGATGATGCTGTTTGGACAACAACATCATGTTAAATGCAATGTTATAGTATCTGACAATCTTGAAGGAGGTACAATAATATCACTTCAATTGCCTTTAGTAATAAACGATTTATAAAAATATTCAAGCAAATATCTAACATAATTAAATTATTACATTAAACAATAAAATACATGAAACAACATTTATTAAACCTGGCACTTGCCATTACTTTAACAACAATGTTAAGTGCATCAAATTGTCCAAACTACTGTATTGGTGGCACGGTAACAAGCATAGCAAATGGCTACACATTAAACCTTACAAGCGTTAGCAATAGTTGTTCAACAAATGGATGGCGGGCCACCGGCTTTGGTTCTGAGAATTATTTTGTTCGCTGGGTATTTACTGATGGAGGCAATAAATTTGAATCAACTCCTCAAAATGCGCTAGTGCCAAATTTATCCATTATCACAGCACAATCAATTGCATTTGTTAATGCTACAAACACTTACGGCGATGATGATGATGCCGGAATAATAACAGGTGGAGGCAGTAACGGCAATTTGCCTTCGGGATTAAATGTGAACAATTTCCCTGCTAATCAAAATAATATAACCGGCACACAATTAGTAAAAATTACGACAGCTCATTTAACAAACAAGGCAGCCAAATGCAATCAATTATTACTAATAGTAACAATTAACAACGAAATTGCAGAAGACGGAAGGCCTGCTATATTAGCATCCAACTTGCGTTTGCATTTATTTCATAATGTTCAAAGCAATAAAATTACTTTCCTAAATCCAAGTCAATTGAACAAGTATTTTGCATTTGCAAATGTAAGTTCTACAACTAGTTATGGCTATAATAATTTAACAAAACTTGCAAAATTTGATATAAATAACAACTTTGTTGGCAATGAAAAGAACATTTACTGTTTAGTCGATTTAACCGATTCATTTGACTCGCCCCAGCCTGAGAAAGTAACGTTTACTGCCGTTTTAACTAATTCAAGTGATGTGC
>JANMLV010000065.1:0-24803 GCA_031372705.1 Bacteroidota bacterium
TCACTAGTTTTCGACCGCCACCGCCTAAGGATGGAGTTCCGGTTTTAATTAGCAGTTTTCGAATTTAATCTGTTTACCATTTGCCAACCTTCGGGAATAGTTCCCAAGGGTCCGCTTATTGCGTATACTCCAATATTGTTATTACTAAAAAATTAAAAATATCAAAATGAAAAAATTATTTACGTTTTCAATTGCTTTAGCCTCATTTTTTGTAACTACTAATGCCCAAACTGCTATGCAAATAAGTGGTTTAGATTGTTATGACAACCCAATGGATATGTTTGCCGATTTAGATGCAGGCAAAGCTGTCATTTTACATTTTTACATGCCCGATTGCGGCTCATGTCCGCCTCCGGCCACAAAAATTCAAACCATGGCAAATAATATCATGGAAACATATCCGGGTATGGTGAAGGGTTATGCTTTTCCATTCCAAAATTCAACAACTTGTGATTATTCTGCTTCATGGGTAGAAGATAATGATTTGACTTTTTATACGCCAATGGATAGCGGGGCTTTGGCTGTTGCTTATTATGGTGGGTTTGGAATGCCGACAGTAGTATTGTTAGGCGGCACTGATCATCGTGTTATGTTTTCAACACTTAGCTTTGTAAATAGTGATACTACCGAAATGGCAGATTCAATTCTTGCATTATTTGGTGGAACAACTGATATATTGAATGAGCAGGACCTAATTACGAATTTAACCTTAGTGCCAAATCCTGCAAATTCAAATTTTGAGATTAGGGCTAATTTATCGGAGAATGGCAATGTAATTGTCGAACTTTTAGACTTAACCGGTAAAACAATTTCACTCAATGCACATACGAATGTAGCTGCAGGAAAATTTGCCGAAGTAATTGATACTAATCAATTACCAAACGGGTTTTATATGGTTCGATTAACAGCCGGTGATGCTATTTTGATGAAACAAGTTGTTATAGCGCATTAAAAATGATTTATTCACGAAATAAAAATAATATTTTGGTAACTGCTTTTTTAATAGCAGTTACCAATTTTTTATATGCGCAGAACTATTCTATAACACCTAATGATTCGATTGTAGGAACGGTGCCATTTAATGATATTTACCATTTTAATATTTACCAAAATAATTTAACAACCGGCGATTTGGTTTTCAGCTATCAAAAAATATATACTTCTTATCCAATTGGATGGACCGCCAATTTATGTGATAACGGAACCTGTTTCGATGAATTTCCCGATAGCGGCACAATGGATACCGTTTTTAATGGAGATGTCGGATTGATGTCGGTTGGCGTAAACCCCGGAGAAATTGCGGGTGTTTCCTTTATGCAATATATAATTTGGGAATCAGCCACACCGGAATTGGTTGATACACTAACCTGGATAATAAGTGCCGAAGCACCTAATGCAATTCAAGATGCATCTACAGCTTTAAATTTGTTTTTAAATCCGACTAATCAAAACCTAGTAGTACAAACTAGCTTGTTAACCGGATTTGATTACTTTATTTACGATATGCAAGGGAGGCTAATTCAAGACGGTCATGTTTATCAAGCGAGTGCAGCTATTCGAATTAACGATTTAATAAATGGAATTTATTTTATTTCTGTTTTAGGTGATAATAATAATTTAACCTCAAAGCATTTTTTTATCAGTAATTAAATTAACATGAAAAAGTTATTGGGTTGCATATATTTTTTGATTGTGGCATCGATCACCCACGCGCAAAATCCACTTGCCATTCCTCCGGCACTTACCGGAACAACATTCAACTTGAATGTTCAAAATGGAACTGTTCAATTTTTTGATGGCATTAATACACCAACTTATGGAATTAATGGCGATATTCTAGGCCCTACAATCATAGTAAACAAATGGGATTTGATTACTTTAAATGTAACTAATAGTTTAACCGGAACAGGCAATTCTACAACTATGCATTGGCATGGATTGCATGTGCCTGCTATGGCAGATGGCGGCCCGCATCAAGTAATTGAACAAGGTGCAACTTGGAGTCCGCAATTTCAAATATTAAATAATGCAAGTACATTTTGGTATCATCCGCATGGTTTAGGTAAAACAGATTTACAAGTTGCAAGAGGGCTCGCGGGATTCTTTATTGTAAAGGATAGTGCAGAAGCAGCAATTAACCTTCCACGAAGTTATGGGATTGATGATTTTCCAATTGTTGTTCAAACTAAAGCATTCGATATTTTATACCAAGTTGCTATTGCTACGCAAGATGATACACTTGTTTGTGTAAATGGCACAGTTGACCCATATTTAAATGCACCGGCTCAAGTTGTTCGTTTGCGAATGCTGAATGGGTCATCAATGCGTGCCTATAATTTTGGATTTACAAACGATATGGAATTTCATTTAATTGGCACTGATGGTGGATTATTAAATAATTCGTTGCCATTAAACAGAATGATGTTAGCACCGGGCGAAAGAGGTGAAATTTTGTTGGATTTGCAAGGTATGGAAGGACAAACTATTTATTTAATGAGTAATAGCTCGGAAATGGTAAATGGTATTTATGGTGCAGCAACAGTTACAGGAATGATGGGTGGTGAAATACCCGATTATAATTTGAATCCACTAAACGGGGCAGATTTTGAAATTTTACAAATAAATGTAGTAGCCCAAACGGCTGACCCTGTTTTAACAATTCCTGATGTGTTAGTTGCGAATGAACCTTTAACAACATACGATAATACCAGAACATTTAATTTGCAACCGGATGTGATGATGGACCCTGAAGGTCAAGTGATGGGCCCTTTTAATATTAATGGCGAGCACTTTGACATGGAGGTAATTAACGAAACTGTTTATATTAATGATGTTGAAAAATGGAGAATACAAAACAATACCGGTATTGCGCATCCTTTTCATATTCATGATATTCAATTTAATATCGATAATATTAATGGCGGGTCGGTACCATTGCACTTGCAAGGATTAAAAGATGTTGTATTAGTTATGCCAATGAGTTATGTAGATGTAATTGCAAAGTTTGAAGACTTTGCAGACGATGAAGTTCCATATATGTACCATTGCCATATGCTGCATCATGAAGATGATGGTATGATGGGAAGTTTTGTAGTTGTAGACACTACCACAAACGCTGTAATTGATCAAGAACAAGCTAATTTTGTTGTATATCCAAATCCTGTTGATAATTCCATTTATTTGCAATTTCAGGAAAATGAATTAAAACAAATTGAGATTTTGGATATGCTCGGTAATACGGTTGAAACTTATGAAAACATTCAAGGAAGTAGTATTACATTAGATGTTTCATTATTAGCTAGCGGAACATATGTTTTAAAGCTAAATTATATTGATGGAATAGTGAATAAAAAATTTGTAAAGAATTAGTATGTCAATTAACATTTATCTATTATATAAACAATTGTAACCAAATAAACTTTATTGTTAACTTTTAATTTTCTCAGATGAAAAACATTTACTTTTTATTTTGTTGCACCATATTTTTGTTTTATTCAAATTTGGCGTTCACGCAATGTCCGGCCGGACAAATGGATCTTGTTGTTGAAGTTGCAACTGATGATTATGGCTATGAAGGTTATTGGCAACTTGTTCCTGAAGGAAATTTATGCGGTGTAGGAACTATTTGGGAAGGTAGCAATATGCTTCAAGTTGGCTGCTCCGGCGCAGGCGAGCAAGATGCTACAAGCGGCAATGGATATGCGAATAACATAACTGTATTTGAAACCGTAGGATGCATAAATTATGGTTTTTATGATATAATATATGTTGATGATTGGGGCGATGGTGGTTTCTCTTTTCATGCTGAACTTGATGAATATGATATGTACCATTTTGTAGGTGAAGATCTTGGTAATACATTTACTTTTGAAGTTGCTCCACCATTGAATTACGACGCAAGCATAACTGCTTTAAATACCAATGTGTACAATAATATTGGAGAAGTTGTAATTGAGGGAACAATATTTAATTATAGCGCAAATACAATTACTACTTTAGATGTGAAGTATTCTGTTGATGGTGGTTCAGAGGTGGTTTCAACATTAACGGGATTAAATATTCCTCCATTTACGGATATGGAATTTGTGCATCCTATTTCTTGGGAACCGGTTTTAAATGGAGCGTATCTTGTTAAACTCTCAACAGGTGAAGTAAATGGTAATGATGATTTAAATTTACTTAATGATTTTACATTAAAAACATTATATATAGGAGATCCAATTCCGAATGTAATAGATGAGTATTTAACTTTTGTAGAAGACTTTGAAGTAATTGGTGATGCATCAAATGGTATTGAATTACCAACTGATTTAGATTTTCATCCGGTTTTAACCGATTATCAAGTTTGGATTGTGAATAAAGGAATAGCAGAAACCGGAGGTTCAACTGTTACATTTTATGATGCCGGAACTCCATCACAAACATCTGAATGGAAGCAAGATGGCAATGCTTGGCATTTTATGAGTTTGCCAACCGGAATTGCTTTTAGTGAAAACACAAATTTTGCTACTTCTCCGGGTATAAAAGATGCAAATCATAGCGGAGGCACTTTTACGGGACCAACATTGTGGAGTAGCAATATGGATATTTATGCTGAACCATCAGGTGGCAATGGCAGCCATCTTGATATGTTGCACCAGAGTCCATTTTCGATGGGTATTGCAGCGTGGAAAGACAACGCCTTTTTTGTTTTTTGCGATTTTCATGGTTATGTTCATATGTATGATTTTCAAAAGGATCACGGACCGGGAAATCATGATCATTCAGATGGAAGGGTATGGGAATATTATGATTTCGATATAAGTATGATAAATGATGATTTGCCTTCGCATTTGGTATTTGATAAAGCAACTAATTATTTATACACTATAGATGCCGCTAAGGGAAGAATTGTAAGAATGAATCCTGAATCCGGTGAAGTTACCGGTACCTTTCCGCATCCAAATGAGCCACTTGCCGAAGCAAATATTATTGAAAATACCGATTGGGTAGAGATTGTTAGCAGTGGATTAATTGAGCCCGTTGGAATAGATGTAATTGATAATTATATGCTCGTTAGCGATCACGCAACAGGGGAAATTATAATCTATGATATTACTAACGTTCCTGCTGTAGAACTCAATAGAATACAAACAGAACGAACCGGATTAATGGGTATAAAAATTGGACCCGACGGTTTAATTTGGTTTGTTGATCAGGATATGGATGAGCTGGTAAGAATTACGCTTACTAATGTTGTTGCTGTTACTGAAACCGATTTAGAAAACAGTATCAATGTTTATCCAAATCCATCAAATGGTGTTTTTCTATTGAGTTGTGATAATGCAACACCTATTTCGAGTTTAGCAGTTTCGATATCGAATCAGTTAGGTCAAATTGTTTTCGAGACTGTTTTAACAGAACCAAAGCAAGAACAAATTGATATTTCAATCCTATCAGCGGGAACTTATACTTTAAATTTAACAACATCTGAACAATCAATATCTAAGCAATTAATTATTTTGAAGTAACTGATTGGGTATCGACTGTAATTTTTACCATTACAATTAGTTGATTGTTAATATTAATTGATGCAATTGCTTGGAAACGTATTTTGCTTTTATTTTTACGAGGTAATAATATGTGCTTACATATTTTTGAAGATTTAATTTTTTAAAATTGTGCGTTACCTAAAAACTTGAAATGATGTAACATCAATTAAACATAAAGACGTTACATGCCAAGTTGGTATCAATTCTCAGTATTTTGCTAATACTTTGGGAAACTCATCTTTATTAATGTGTTGAAGAGCACACTTGTTAGGTTAGCCGGGATTGTAGCGTAAACCCCCTGATTGGTTTGGATGCATTTATGTGTATTTACCAATTTGTTGCATAGCCAACATCGTCAATCATTTTTTTTGTAAAGGGGTTGCAGCGTAAAGCCCGAACAACATGCGCAGGAAATTAAAATTTTGCTGCTCCAAAACAAGTAGAGAAAATTGTCTTTAAAAAACTACAATTATTTCCGTTTTTGGCTTTGGTTTGGTATCTTCGCTACCGTTAATCAATTCGAAAACTTTACGGATACGATTTGTTCATATTATCAAACTATATCGGAGGCAAGCTTCAACCGCCTGTAAGCGGTCATTACCTGGATAATTTCAATCCGGCAACGGGCTCCGTATATTCCCAAATTCCTGATTCTGATGATAGAGATGTTGAACTGGCTGTAAGTGCTGCTGAGCATGCATTTGAGTCTTGGTCAACCACTGAACCTGCTGTAAGAAGTCGTATTTTATATCGCATTGCGGAGTTAATTGGAGTGTATTTTGATGCATTAGCCGAGGCTGAATCGATGGATTCGGGCAAGCCGTTGCTTTTGGCTAAGCGGATGGACATTACGCGGGCGCGAGATAATTTTGAGTTTTTTGCTGCATCGGTGTTGCATTTTGCCAGCGAGAGCCATCATCAAAAGGGAAAATTCATTAATTATACTACGCGCAACCCAATTGGCGTTGTAGGTTGTATCTCTCCGTGGAATTTACCACTTTACTTATTTACTTGGAAAATAGCGCCGGCTTTGGCTGCGGGAAATTGTGTCGTAGCAAAGCCATCGGAAATAACGCCTTATACGGCATTTTTGCTTTCGGAAATCTGCATTGAAGCGGGTTTGCCGGCGGGAGTGCTCAATATTGTGCATGGAACGGGACCAAAAACGGGTGCTGCAATTGTTAAGCATCCTGCCATAAAAGGCATTTCATTTACAGGTAGCACACGCGCAGGCAAAGAAATAGCCTCGGTTGCGGCTCCGATGTTCAAAAAGTTGAGTTTAGAGCTTGGCGGGAAAAATCCGGTGCTCATTTTTGCCGATTGCGATTATGAGGAAATGCTAAACACCACTGTTAGAAGTTCGTTTACCAATCAAGGTCAAATTTGCCTTTGTGGCAGCCGAATTTATATTGAAAGCAGCATTTATGAACGGTTTAAGGCTGATTTTGTTGAACAGGTGAAGAAACTGGTTGTTGGTGACCCGAAAGCGCCTGAAACCAATGTTGGAGCAGTAGTTTCGGAGGTGCATTACAATAAAATACTAGGCTATATCGACTTAGCTAAAGAGGAAGGTGGGAAAATTTTATGTGGCGGAGAAGCGGTTAAGTTTTCGGGCGACTTGGAAAACGGTTGGTACGTTGCGCCAACGGTGATTGAAGGGTTGAGTCCACAATGTAGGACAGTAAAGGAGGAAATATTTGGTCCGGTTGTTACACTTCACGTTTTTAATAACGACGAGGAAGCTGTAAATTTGGCCAATCAATCAGATTACGGTTTGGCCGCTGTAATTTGGACTAATCATTTAAAAAGGGCTCATCGCTTGGCGGAGCGGGTTGAAAGCGGTATTGTTTGGGTTAACTGTTGGCTGGAGCGCGATTTGCGCACACCGTTCGGGGGAGTTAAACAATCCGGTGTAGGTCGCGAAGGCGGGGTTGAGGCGCTTCGGTTTTTTACCGAACCTAAAAATATTTGTATAAAAATTTAAACGGAGGAAAGTGGCTTATTTAAAAAAGATTGAGAAAACCCCCACCATAATTTTAGCAGCCGGATTTGCGGTTGTGTTGATGATGAGCGCATGTGGCACTTTTACATCGGCAGTACAAAATGAAAACACACCATATATTATTAATACAGAAGCGGAGTTTATTGAGGATTTTTATACTCAAGATGTTGCAGCTGATGCAAAACCCCGTTTGGAGAGCGATTATAAACCGGAAGCCGAGCTTCGCGGGCAAGATCATGTAATTGCACATGAGCAGATAGCAATGAGCGAACAGCTTGCACTGCTTGGCGAGAATATTCGCTTAAGTGAACAAGCTGACCATCAACATATAGGTGGTCTCGATTTTGAATCACCTGAAGAAGCTGAAGAATATGAATCGTATAACGATTTGTTTTTAGCTAATGAATTAAATGCAGGAGAAGTATTTGATCCGGCAAAAATGACAGATAGTATTCAAGTGTTTTTAACGAGCCCTTGGAACAACTGTTATACATTTCCATTAGGAAAAAGCAAAGTAAATTCTGATTTCGGTTGGAGAAAAAGTAGATTCCATTCAGGTATAGATTTAGATTTAGAAATTGGTGATGATATTTTTGCCTCGTTTGATGGTATCGTAAAAAAATCGGATTATGTTTCAGGTTATGGTAACCTGGTGGTAATAAAACACTATAATGGGTTGGAAACATATTACGCTCACTTATCAAAAATATTGGTAATGGAAGGTGATACTGTTGATTCAGGTGAGAAAATAGCATTAGGTGGAAATACAGGCAGAAGTACCGGCCCGCATTTACACTATGAAATTCGTTACCGTGGTGCTGCAATTAATCCAAAATATTTAATTGATTTTAAAGGGGAAGACGTAGTTTCAGATGTTTTTTATTTAACAAAAGATCATTTTAAGCCTAGCACTACAACTACTACAACATCTACTGCAGGTAAAAAATATTACACTGTAAAAAAAGGTGATACGCTTGGAAAAATAGCTTCGTGCAATCATACAACAGTTTCTAAACTTTGCAAATTGAATGGTATTTCAAGTAAAAAAGTATTGAAGCCGGGACAGCGATTAAGGGTGAAATAATTTTATTAATTATAATAAAAAAAGCTCCTGCAATAATTTTTGCAGGAGCTTTTTTGTTTAAAACTATTAATGCTTAACAACAAATTTTTCAGTGTCTACCGTATTATCACTGTTATTAATGATGCGCGCAATATAAACGCCGGTAATTAATTCATCGGTCAATAATCCAACATTATTATCGTTAAATTTTTTAGTAAACATTAATTTCCCACTGATGTCAAATACTTCGACAGTGTAATCTGCTGAAGTATTTGTTTTTAACAATGCGAAATTAGTTGCCGGATTCGGAGCTATAGAAGTAATAATATCAGGTGATTCAATAATCGGAGTTTTTGCCTTTGAAATGCCTTTAATATTTCCACGTAAACCAATAATTATCGGATAAAAATTCATGGTTACATTTTCACTTTTAGCCATTGCAATTACGTCTTCTAAAGAATGGTCGGCAAATGGTGGTTCGAGACTGGGTGCATCGCCGAGAAGTAGTATAACTCTTCTGCGTCCTGAGAGCCAATTCATTTCCGTTATTGTTTTTGCAATGCCATCGTTAACACTTTCGGGTCCATCGCCGCCTCCTACAACGGTTAGGGCATTAACTGTTTTTTTTGCGAGTGTAAATTCACCTGCGAGCGGCGTACTATTGTACCACGCTTCTTTGTCGGCATTTTTATCTCCATAAAAAGCAAATCCTATTCTTGTATTTTCGAATGCTGCAATTTGGTCGATAATTGCATTGATACTTTTTTTAATTTGTTCCAGGTCGTCGCTCATGCTGCCTGTTTTATCTATTAAAAAAACTAAATCGGTTTCATCGGTCATGTAAGTTTTAATAATTTCGGTAATTGCTTTTACCACAAAAGTGGCATCTTCAATTGAGTATGCTTCTCCACCGGTTGCTTTAGCAAGTTCAGTATATAAACTAATGGTGAGGTTGTTATAGGCATCAGCCACATTATTGAGTAATGGCAAATCAGGATTTAATTTTAGTTGCCTTTGAATTTCCGCTTCAATTTCGCGGTCGAGCGTTTTACCGAGTTCAGTTTTGTTTTTTCGTTTGGCATTTAAAGTAACCGATTGAAATACGGTAATGTCTTTTTCGGCACCAAAGAACGGGTCAATGGGAGTAGCCTTTTCAATTGTTGTAGATGGGGCGCCGGTGGTTACTGGTGAAGTGGTGTTGTCGCAATTGGTAAATAATAATACCGTACAAGTAAGAAGCATTAAGACGAAACTTTTCATATAATTGGTTTTAGGTTAAAGTTCAAATGTCTTGCTCGGTGTTAGCGGGCTTCTAAGAAAATTAAAACGAAGCGGATTAAAAAAATAGTATATAATCAGCATGATTTCATTTTAAGCAGGTATATTTGAAACATGAGCGATAATATCATCAACACTAATAAAGCGCCGGAACCGGTGGGGCTTTATCCGCATGCTCGTAAGGTGGGCAACTTGCTTTTTTTATCGGGAATAGGTCCGCGTGAGGCGGGAACTAATAAGATTCCGGGAGTGGAAATCGACAAAAACGGCAATTTTGCTGCATTTGATTTTGAAGCGCAGTGCAGGTCGGTATTTAATAATGTGCGCACCGTTTTGGAAGCATCGGGGGCTCGCTGGGAGGACTTAGTGGATGTGACAGTGTTTCTAACGGATATGCAACGTGATTTTTCTACTTATAATAAACTTTATGCCGAGTATTTTAAAGATGCTCAACCTTGCCGCACAACAGTTGGTATTACTAGCTTGCCAACTCCAATAGCTATTGAATTGAAGTGCATTGCGGTAATTGGCTAAGGCATATGATTTTAAAATTAAATTATACTTTGCGCTTGAACTATTGTTTGTAGTTTCCTGTTTTTGGATGTTAAAACAATTACCTTTGCATGTTCAAATATTTTTTGACATGCGTCGAAATTAGCATTTGAAGGGATAGATTGCAGTGAAAAAAACAAACTCAACAGTTAAGCCGGTAGCATCAAACTTGCCTGAAATTAGCGAGCAGGAACTTACCTATTTGGAAGTACAGGGCGCCCGTGTACACAATCTGAAAAATATTAATGTTTCTATCCCAAGAAATAGTTTGGTAGTGATAACAGGTGTGAGTGGCAGCGGAAAAAGCTCATTAGCATTTGATACTATTTATGCTGAAGGTCAACGCAGGTATATGGAAAGCTTTTCGGCTTATGCGCGACAGTTTTTTGGTGCAATTGAACGTCCGGATGTAGATAATATTTCGGGTTTGAGTCCTGTTATTTCGATTGAACAAAAAACTACAAATAAAAATCCGCGTTCCACCGTCGGCACTATTACTGAAATTTATGATTTTATGCGTTTGCTTTATGCACGCGCATCAGATGCATATAGTTTTGCTACAGGTGATAAAATGGTACGATTTACTGAAGAGCAAATTATTCAGAGCATCGTAAATAAATTTAACGGTAAACGAATTGTGTTACTTGCGCCAATAGTTAGAGGCCGCAAAGGACATTACCGCGAATTATTCGAGCAAATCAGGAAGCAAGGTTACCTTAAAGTTAGGGTTGATGGGGAGATAAAAGACCTTGTTCCTAAAATGCAGGTTGACCGGTATAAAATGCATGATATAGAGATTGTGATCGACCGTTTTAAAGTTGATGATGAAGATATTGTGCGCATAAAACAAAGTGTAGCACAAGCATTAAAATCGGGCAAGCAATTTATTATGGTAATGGATGCCGATAAAGGAACGGTATTTAATTATTCGAAAAAATTAATGTGCTTGGTTTCCGGAATCAGTTACGAAGAGCCGAGTCCGAATACATTTTCATTTAACTCGCCTTATGGTGCTTGTCCTAAATGCAAAGGTTTAGGTGTTGTATATGAAGTGAATTTAGAAACATTAATGCCCGACAAAACCAAAACAATTAATAATGGTGGCATTGTTGCGCTGGGTGAATTTAAGGAAAATATTTTATTTAAGCAGATTAAGTCAATTGCTACAAAATATAAATTTAATTTATCTACACCAATTAAAGATGTTCCTAAAAAAGGATTAAATGCAATTTTATTTGGCAACGAAGGTGATGCGGAATTGCCTGATGATGACACTGTTTTTTTAGGTGAAACAGACAGATGGTATACTTTGGAATTTGGTGGTTTAACGAAATTGATTAAGCGTTGTTTTTCCAATTCTATTTCAGAAAACATGCGTAGGTGGGCTGAGGATTTTATGGAAAAAACCACTTGTGATGAATGCAATGGAACGCGATTAAAAAAAGAGGCTTTATATTTTAAGGTTGATGAGAAAAATATTTCTGAACTGGCGCAAATGGATATTAAAGATTTGCACGCTTGGTTTAGCGATGTAGATGTGAGAATGAGCGACAAGCAAAATATTATTGCCAAGGATATATTGAAAGAAATTCGTGCGCGTATCGGGTTTATTATGAACGTTGGATTAGAGTATCTTTCATTAGACAGGCCAACCAGAACATTAAGTGGTGGCGAGTCGCAGCGTATTCGCTTGGCTACGCAAATTGGTTCACAATTGGTTGGCATTACTTATATTTTAGACGAGCCTTCCATTGGATTGCATCAGCGAGATAATAATAGATTGATTACTGCATTAAAAGAATTGCGCGACAGTGGTAACACTGTTATTGTGGTAGAGCATGATAAAGACATGATGATGCATGCCGATTATGTTATTGATTTGGGTCCCGGTGCCGGTATTCATGGAGGTAAAGTAGTTGGAGAAGGAACACCTGCTCAGTTTATTGCGGCGCATACTTTAACGGCTGATTATTTAAACGAGCGCAAACAAATTACCTATGCTTCAACCCGCAGAAAGGGCAATGGAAAAGAAATTGTTTTGCATGGCGCAACCGGGCATAATTTAAAAAACTTAACGGTTAAGTTTCCTTTGGGTGTATTAATATGTGTAACAGGTGTGAGCGGAAGCGGAAAATCGAGTTTGATAAATGGAACATTGTTTCCAATTATGCAGCAATATTATTACAGTTCCTTAAAAAAGCCGCTGCCATATACTAAGATAGAAGGATTAAAAAATATTGATAAGGTAATTGAAATTGATCAATCGCCAATTGGCAGAACACCTCGTTCAAATCCGGTTACTTATATTGATGTTTTTTCTGAAATTCGCAACTTGTTTGCTTTGGTTCCTGAAGCAAAAATAAGAGGATATAAAGCAGGTCGTTTTTCATTTAATGTGAAGGGAGGAAGATGCGATGTTTGCGAAGGCGGAGGTATGAAGGTAATTGAAATGAATTTTTTACCGGATGTGTATGTGGAGTGTGAAAAGTGCAGAGGAAAAAGATATAACAGGGAAACACTGGAGATTTATTTTAAGGGTAAGAATATTGCGGATGTATTAGATTTAACGGTTGACCATGCAGTTGATTTCTTTGAAAATAATCCGCGCATATTTAAAAAGATTAAAACGCTTCAGGAAGTTGGATTAGGTTATATTAAACTCGGTCAGTCGTCAATTACACTTAGCGGGGGAGAAGCACAACGGGTAAAGCTTGCAGAAGAGTTGTCGAGAAAAGATACAGGCAATACTTTTTACATTCTTGACGAGCCGACAACCGGTTTGCATTTTGAAGATATTCGCGTATTGATGAATGTAATTAATGACTTAGTTGATAAAGGCAATACTGTTTTAATTATTGAGCATAATCTTGATGTAATAAAACTTGCCGACCATATTATTGACTTAGGCCCTGAGGGTGGTGCTGCAGGCGGCAATATTTTAATAGAAAACACGCCGGAAAAAGTGGCAACACTTTCGAAAAGCCATACCGGAACATATCTCAAGATAGAAATGAAATTATGATTTCGACTTTCGGTTTTTTGTTAAGAAACGCTTGAAGAAAGATTTAGGTTTTAATACATCGGAATAATATTCATCGTATCCGGCATCACCATAACCATATCCGTATCCATAACCGTATCCGTAGCCATATTCTGTTCCACTGGCATTTGCATCGTTTACAATTATGCCAATATTAGTCAATTTATTTTCATTGTATAAACGATTTACGTTGCCGATATAATTGCGCTTTGAATAATTTACGCGAATTAAATAAATAGCTAAATCGGCTTTCGACATAATTGGAATTGAATCGGAAACGATACCTACAGGAGGGCTATCAATAATTACATAATCGTAAATTTCGAGTAAGTGATTAATCATTTCATCTGAGGCAGGAGAAATAAGTAATTCAGCAGGATTTGGGGGAACAGGTCCTGCAATTAAAATATCGCAGCCGGGTTGGTCGGTATGTTGAATACAATCTTCAACCTTATCCATATTAATTAATATCGTACTAACGCCTTTGTTATTTTTTAAATTAAATGCTTTGTGAATTTTAGGTTTGCGCAAATCAAAATCTACTAAAATTACTTTTTTGCCTGCTGAGCTAATTACCGTTGACAAATTGAGTGCGGTAAATGTTTTTCCTTCGCCACTAACAGTTGATGTGATTACAATGAGTTGACTTTTCTTATTGTTTTTCAGGAAATAATGCATACTGCTTCTTATGGAGCGGAATGCTTCAGCAATATGTGATTTAGGGCTAATGTTAACCACAACACCCGGTATTTCTGACTTTGAGTTATTATTATACAGCGGCAATACTCCTAAAAGCGGAACATTAGTTGCTTTTTCAACATCAGGCACGCCAATAATGGTGCTATGTAACAAGAATCGTAAATAGGTGTGTGCAAATGCAATTCCGATAAAAGCCAAAAGGCATAGCCCCCAAATTTTAGCTTTAACCGGTGCTACCAATGAACCAATTTCGCCTGAGTCGATGATGATATAATCGCTACTCATTCCGGCCAGTGTAATTTCGTATTCAGATTGCTTTTCTAATAATAATAAATAGTATTTTTCCTTTAAATTGTTCAGCCTGGTAAGGCGTGCAAATTCTGATTGTTTTTCGGGAAGTTTTAAAAATTCAGCTTCATATTTGGCTTGTTCTTCATCGAGATATTTTTTTCTAACGCCAATCTTGTTCTCGGCATTTACAATTGCATCCTTAAAATTAAGTTTTACTTTTTCTATTTGCTTATTGATTGATGCCATTCTAGGGTCTGATGCCGGAACGCTGATGCCAAGTGTTTCTTTTTCTTTATTTAAGGCAAGTAATGAGTTTAAATAAGGAGAAAAGTCGTTGTATTTTAAGTCGCCAAAGTAATTTGCCAGTGCATCTATATCATTAAATTTGCTATTAGTGAAGTCTTTCAACCAAGTTAAATTTTTCTCTTCAAGCATAACTTCGAACTTGGCTTGATCTATTTCATTTAGTCGCTGTACAATGTTAGTTTCAGCGAGCTCCGGACTAACAATGAGGTTATCGCGTTTAAAGTTTTTAAGTAATGTTTCCTGGTTGTAGAGTTCTTTTTCCAGTGAGTCAATTTGTTCTTGAATAAAAGTAATAACCATTCCTGCGCTGCCAGCTTTGCGGGTAAGGCTCATGGTCACTATTTCTTCTGCAATTTTATTAACAACATCGCGTGTTTTGAAACTATTACTGGCTCTGTAGTTAATAATTATTTTTCCACCATAGAGATTGTCAACATCTAAATCTACTTGTTTTTCTATTTTTTCAGCTTCAACTTTTGTATCATTAATAATAAAAAAATAGTTAAAATAAAAATTTTTCTCCTTAGCTAGATTTAACGATGCTGTAATATTGAATGCCGGAGTGGAATAGGATTTATTAAAATTTGAAACGAAGTCGAGGGTTTCGTTTTCATAAACATAGGTAATTTTATATTGCTGCTTATCTATTATTTTAAAATCAATTTTTTGTCCAATAATTGAAGAATCTAAAACAGTAATTGCCACACTAAATGGCGCGTCATTATAAATTTCTCCTTCTTTAACGCGTTCTCTTAAATAATAGCTGGTTTGTAACGGGAGCTTTTGCAGCGCTTTTATTTTATATCCTTTTGAATTGAGGATGGTCATTTCTTCGTTTAGTCGGTCAACTAAAGTATTTGAAACTAAAATGCCTAAATCTATTGAATTGTCTTTTGACCTATCTTTAAATTGGATATCGGCTTGTGATTCATAAAGAGGGGTAGAGTATCTGCTTATTAAGTAAGCTGATAAAATGGCAATAATTAAATAAATTAATATCCACCATCTGGTTAACCAACCAATTGTTAGAAATAGCTTCCAGTTAAAAGCTTGGGTTTCATTCAAATCACTGCCATTTATATTCTCAAATCCTTTGTTCACCATTGTGCAGTATTATTTGTTGATGTTATAGAAAAATGCATAAATCACGACAATGCTGGAAACCGCTGTGATTATAGGAGAAAGCTCACGAAATAGTGTTCCGCTAATTACAGGTTCAATGTAAATAATATCGTTTGGTTTAACAAATGCTTGTGCTTTTAAAATGCCATTCATATTTGATAAATCAACTATTTCGGTTGATGTATTACCGGTTGAAAATCGGATTACTTTAACATTTGCTGATTTGCCGTTGTCGGGAATCCCGCCTGCCATACCAATGGCTTCCATGAGAGTAATATCGGGGCGATCCAATAAAACTCTTTGCGCTTGGGCACTTCCGCGATAAACCGTTACGTATTTATTGGTAATTTTAATATTTACAAACGGGTCATTATAATATGGTGCATAGGCTTCCATTAGCTTTAATTCTGCTTGCCGTATTGTTAAATTTAATAAGGAAATGGTTCCAATAATAGGTAAGTTAGCTTCCCCTTTTTGGTCGATGGCATAATCTAATGAGGCTATTCCCGTTTGGGGGCTCATGCTATTATTGTTAATTGCAATTTGTGACTCTATAAGGTTGTATCCTTTTTTGGGAAAAATAAGCACGTTAATTACATCGCCTTGATTGATGGTAAAATCACTGCTGATGGTGTCTAAAAAGTTGCCACTTTCGAAACTTTTATCGGTACTAAGCATTCTGTTTGGATTTAGAATGCCACATGCTTGAAAAAGGGGAGAAAAAAGGGTGAGCAGTATAATCAGCTTAATATTCCGGGTTCGTCTTCGTGTGATGTTTAACATTTGCTTCGTTTCTTAATTATAGTGGCCTTTTAAAAATCGCTTAAAGCCTTACAAATATATAATATTGGTTGTTAATGTCGATATTTCGGCATCAAAAAGCGAGAAACACGGCTATTTAACGGAAATGTTGCCTCAATTATCCAAATGTTCGAATGCAGAATTTCGGCTTATGAACTCAGGAATCATACCTTTAAGTGTGGCTACAGTTTGGGATGCATCTTGTGTTGCTAAGCTGTTTATTAGCCTATTCATGAAGGTTGCAACAGCTTCGGGCGTATGTTGGCCGGTTAATGCTATTTTTATTTTATAATGATGGGTAGGTAAGGTCTTTTCGCCTGCATTCAACAATTCTTCATGGAGTTTTTCACCCTGACGTAGCCCGGTATAAATAAATTTGATATCTTTTTCAGGTTCTAATCCGCTTAGCAGCACCATTTTTCTAGCCAAATCAACAATTTTTACAGGTTCACCCATATCAAACAAATAAAGTTCACTGGTTTTACCCATAGTGGCAGCTTCTAGAACAAGTTGACAAGCTTCTGAAATGGTCATAAAATAACGAGTAACTTCCGGATGGGTTATAGTTAATGGACCTCCATTTTCAATTTGTTTTTTAAAATAGTTTACAACAGAGCCATTTGAACCCAGTACATTTCCAAATCTTGTGGTGATAAATATAGTTGCTACATCATCACGTTTTGATTGGCTTTGCACATAAATTTCAGCCGCACGTTTTGTTGCACCCATCACATTAGTTGGATTTACCGCTTTGTCGGTAGAAATCATTATGAATTTTGCTACATGATATTTTATAGCCAAATCAACTAATGTTTTGGTGCCTAAAATATTAACTTGAACCGCCTCTTGCACGTTTGTTTCCATTAAAGGAACATGTTTATATGCTGCAGCATGAAATAAAATTTCGGGCTGAAATATTTCGAATAAATGATTTAATCTGTCGTGGTTAATAATATCACATATAATGTATTCAATTTCAGTAAATTTTTGCTGATTTAGTTTAAAAAATAAATCCATTTTTAAATCGAACAAAGCGCTTTCTGCTTGGTCAATTAGAATTAACCGCGATGGATTGAATTGTATTATTTGTCTTACTAACTCACTGCCAATTGAACCTGCAGCCCCTGTTACCATTATAGTTTTGCCTGAAATTGCTACTTGAATTGTTGCATTGTTTAATTGTATTTGCTCTCTGCCAAGTAGGTCTTCAATTTTAATATTGGTAATTTGATGCAAACTAAGTTGGCCATTAATCCAGTCGTTAACCGGTGGTACAGACTTAACAATAACTTGATGCTGAAAACAAATGTCAACAATTGTATTTTTTTTCTCGACATTCATTGCATGGATGCCAATGATTAATTCTTTTATATCCAATCGCTGAGATAATTCTGCAAACCTTGAAGGTGAGTATATTCTAATGCCTTCAATTGTTTTGTCAATTTTTGATTCATTATCGTCAAGAAATGCAACAACGGAATAGTTATTATGCGTATTTGTTTTCAAAGCTTGTAATATGCTGATTCCCCGTCTTCCTGCACCATAAATAATTACGGGTGTTGCTTTAATTTTATTTCTGTTTACTTGGTAAAAGAACACCTTAATGCCATACCTGCTAAATAATAAAATGGAGATTAGAATTACAACATGTATTATGCTTATTGATATTGGCAATATGCCAAAAGTGAATTGGTAGTATTTGCTTATTAACGATACCAAAATAGCAAGAAATGTTGCGGCCACTCCGGATTTTATTAAGCGCACTGAGTCCGCTATGCCCGAGTGGCGGATTATGCCATCGTATGATTTAAATATAATAAACGATAAGGCAAAAATGATTGTAGTTAAAGCAGAATCATGGATGAATTCATTGAAAGAAATTATTTCAGTATTGAAATTGTATCTTAAAACATAGGCTACACCATAAGTAAAAATGGTAATAATGATATCAAAGCATAGCACTACCCATTTTGACAAAATGCGTGCTCCAAACTTTTGGTTGATGTAATTATTCCATTTATTTATCATTGCCTAAATTCTTTCTCGAGGTTTGCATGGAGTTGCTTGGCATAATATGGGCGAATATAATGGCTATTTCACGTATTTTCTATAATACGGGAATTGTATAACAAAAAAACAAAAAAATATTACCTGAAAGGCAAGACTAACAGCTATTTGCAGGTTTTGGCTACAATAGCACAGATTTGATCTAATTGGTCAGATGTAAGAGAGGAGCCTGATGGCAAACACAGGCCTGAGTTGAAAATTTGCTCGCTATGGCCGGTTAAAAATGCCGGGTATTGTTTAAAAATAGGTTGTAAATGCAATGGTTTCCAAATTGGGCGAGATTCGATGTTTTGAACTTCTAAAGCTAAACGAATTTTTTCCGCAGTAGTTTTAATTTGTGATTCAATTGTAATTGCGGTGAGCCAACGATTGCTGAAGCTTTTTGGCGATTCCGGTTGAAAGGCTATGCCATTTGTTTCACCAAGCGTTTTTTGATAATAATTAAAATTGGCTCTTCGCTTTTCAACTCGCGATTCAATTATCTCCATTTGACCACGGCCAATTCCCGCACAAATATTGCTTAATCGGTAATTATAACCAATTGAAGAATGTTGGTAATGTGGTGCAGCGTCGCGGGCTTGAGTAGCTAAGAATTTTGCTTTGCGGATAACTTCTGCATCTTCGGAAATTAGCGCTCCTCCACCTGAGGTGGTAATTATTTTATTGCCATTAAAGGATAATACGCCCATGTTGCCAAATGTTCCGGTATGCGCTCCATTGTATTTTGAACCTAATGATTCTGCGGCATCCTCAATTATCGGAATGCCTTGATCACCCGCTATTTTTAAAATGGCGTCCATGTTTGCAGGCATGCCATATAAATGAACTACTATTATAGCCTTCGGTTTTTTATTTTTCCTTAAACAAAATTGTATAGCTTCTTCAAGTTGATCGGGATGCATATTCCAAGATGCTAATTCGCAATCAACAAAAACCGGCGTAGCTTTTTGATATACAATCGGATTAGCAGAAGCAGAAAATGTAAAAGAAGGACAAATTACGAAATCGCCTTCACCAACACCAAGTAATATTAAAGCTAAATGCAATGCAGCAGTGCCTGAACTTAATGCAACACAAGATTTTATGTTTAAATAGTTTTCAATATCGTGTTCAAAGCCATCAACGTTTGGGCCTAAAGGGGCTATCCAGTTTGTATTGAATGCCTCTTTAATGTATTGCATTTCACTTGTGCCCATATGCGGCGGTGAAAGATATATTCGATTATTTTTCATGATTGTTTTCTGTAAAGTGGGAAAAAGTTGTTATTATTTTCGTTACTGTTTGATTTCGTTAGTAAGTCATATGCTGTTTCATCAGTAATTATTCGAAGGGTAGAAAAAGTTAGTGTATGATTTGAGAACCCTGACTTAAATCTAAATAATTCATCTTCTGTTGAACCATAGCCTCCGCCAAGGTGTAACACAGCGTTGCCACGTTGTTTAAAGAATTCTATTGAAGCGTCAAAAATTAATTTGGATGATGCAACATTGCGAAATGCATTTTTAGTTCCACCTAAATGATATTGCACAATCCCATTTGTTTCAAAAAATAGTGCACCGGCCATAACAATATTTTCAGCATTGGTTACTGTAATTAAATGTAATTGGGTATCGTTTATTTTTCGAATTTGTTCAAAATAGGCATCGTTAAAAAAATAATACTTTCCGGCATTAGCTATTGTCATGGTTTCGGTGTATGCATCTATGAATGATGCGTAATGGTCCCACAAATTAAAGTGCACTTTACAGTCCGATTGCTTAAGTTTTTTAAGGTCACGCTTGTGATTTGTTGAATATTCATTTCTTATGGCATCTAGATTTTCCGCTAAATCTAAAAACACAGTTTTACCATGAAATATTTGAACCACTCCGAATTCATTTGGCCAAATGTGATGGTTTAGAATTGGACTTAATCGCAAGAAAATACTTACAATGTTAGCTTGCATTGCGGCCGATTTAATGCCAGTCATTATTTTTTCAATTTCAACTGTCTCAAGGGCTCGATTGGAAATATATCCGGGATATCCATATGCACTTGTAATGTCATAATATGATTGCTTCTTGTCTTCTCCTAAATCAATTTTTCTAATAATAACAGGTATTACCATTTTTAAGTCGTTGTCTGTTATTTCGATAATGTTACTTTCGCCATTTATTAAGCCGGCATCAATTATTCCATAATCGGATGTTTGGTAAACATCGCCAATTGTTAAACCTAAGGCCGTAACTTGACTGTTTTTTATAAATGGATTAATAGTTACTTTCACAATTTATTTATTTGCATAATTAAAATATCTGTTGGCTTACCATTTTTTATAGTTTCTCCGGTTATTATACTAGTTTCTTTAAAGCCAATTTTTTTGTAAACAGCAATTGCTGCAGTATGTTCGGCTAAAACATTTAAGTTGATGGTGCTTAATTTATGTTGTCTAAAACCAATTTCAATTATTTGCTTAGTAATTAGTGTGCCAATGCCCCTGTTCCAGTAGTTAGGAAGTCCAATTAATATTCCAAAATCTGCGGTTGCACTTTGAATATTGTATAAGCCGGCATGGCCAATAATTGTTTTTGTTGCATTGTCTATAATAACATATAAATCATTTCCTGGATTTGTGTTGTGGGAATTAATCCAATTTTTTATACCTTGTTCGTTATAACCTGAATTGTCTTTTTCTAATGTTGCTGCCGCTTCAGTATTATTTTTTACTTCAAGCAACTGCGGTACATCAGCTACTGTGGGTTTGCGCAAAGTAAATTGTATTTGTGGAGTCAAATGTTTCCGCTCTTCATCAAGGTCTTGCATTAATAATCGTGGGTCAACAATGGGATTGGATTTCGTAAGAACTAATTTAAGGGTCTTTAAAAATATTATTATGTCATGTTTAAATGAAAGTGTTTTTACATAGGCAATATCAAAAGCTAACCTGTCGTCCCAATTTAGTTGGTTGCGTCCGTTTATTTGTGCGAGGCCTGTGATACCCGGTTTTACGCTATGTCTTAAGGTTTCTTCATTTTGATAGTAAGGCAAATATTTTGCTAATAATGGTCGAGGTCCAATCCAACTCATTTCTCCGATTAAGATATTAATAATTTGTGGAATTTCATCTAGTGAATATCTTCTCAAAAATTGTCCGGCTTTGGTTGAACGTTCTGTGTCGGTTAAATAATTATTTGGATTTTCAGGCAATAGGGTAATAAATTTATAAATGGTAAATGGATTTTTGTTTTTTCCTATGCGTTTTTGTCTAAATATTATACGACCGTTAAAATTGATTATGCAATAGATACTTACTAGCACAATTATTGGGGAAAGCATAATTAGTGCTATAATAGCAAGTGCTTTGTCGAAGATGGTTTTTATGTATTTACTATACAAACTACCGGGCATGTCAGGTGTTCTGTTTTTTTGTAATTAGTGCTTCAATGTTATTGATGTATGCTTTACCTAATTCATTTCTGTCAAAATGAAGTTTTGCATAGTTATATCCGTTGTTCCCAAGTATGTTAATCTGTTCTGTATGTGTTAGGAAATAATTTACCCGTTCAGCAAATGCGGCCGGATTTTCCGGTTCAATAAAAAAACCATTGTTGGCATCCACCACCAATTTGCGTGATATGCCATCAATGGCCATTAAGACAGGTTTTTTACATGCCATATAATCAAATGTTTTATTTGAATATACTGTCTTAAATGTATCTGCTTTTTTTAGTATTGAGATACCTATATCTGCTGCCAATATAAAGTTTAATGCTTCTTCTTTCGGAACTGAATCAAAAAATAAAACATTATTTAATCCTCGTTTTATGCAAGTTTCCTTTAGCATGTTTTTTTGCATGCCATCTCCAATCAATAAAAATGTAACGGGTTTATTTGTAAGTAGTAAAGCAGCATCCAGCAGCTGAATCAAGTGATTAGCTAACCCATGTGCACCAACATAACAAAGTACAAGATTGGAAACAGGTATACCTTTTTCTTGTCGAAATTTTGTTTTATCAAAACTATTTACAGTTTCATCTGTAATATTGAAGTCTGCTGCATTAGGGTAATAAATGATTTTTTCCGGTTTTATATTTTTATTTTGAATTAATTTGTCTCGCATTGCAGGGGTTAGCACATTAATTAATCGAGCTTTTTTGTAAATGCGTTTTTCCAGCATAAAGGCCGTCTTAATAATAAACTTGTTTTTTAACACACCTGTATCAATTGCAGATTCCGGCCATAAATCTCTTATTTCAAAAACAAATGGGATACGTTTCCAAAAAGAAAGTGTTAATCCAATAATGCCCACTGTTAGTGGCGGAGAACTAACTACAATGCAATCATATTGCTCACGGGCCTTGAATAAACCACCATATATTCCGGACCATACAAAGGCGAAATAGGCATTCATTCTGCCTCTAAAGTTATTGTTATAAGAATCTGATACATGTGTTCTTATAACTTTAATGCCGGGCGCGAAATTGTCAATATGTGTATACTTATTATTGTATTTAGGATTTCTAACACCTTTTGTATAGTGTGTCATGCCGGCTATAACAGTAATGGTATGCCCTTGTTCCACCCAGAGTTTAGCCATAGCATTCCATCGCAATCCTCCCGGGTCGTCGGTTTCTTGAAAATATTGATGTATTAGAAGTATATTCATTTATACTATAGCTGTTATATGTGTAATGATTTTATTGGTATTGCTTGTAAATGTAATTTGTTCGGAAGTTACTTTGTTGCCGTAAGTTGGTGAATAGTATGTTTTTGTAAATGTAGGGAGAATAGGTTTGTTGAATTCGTCAATGACTGTTATTTTGAAATTGTTGAAAAAAGTTTCGTGAGGGTGCCAAATTTGGTGTATCGGTATGCTCGAATCATGTTGAATCATATCGGTAATAAGCCAATCTGCCACATGTTTAAGTTTTTTTATCTCCCTTTGATGTATATGCCATTTGCCACTTTGCCTGAATGCTTTTATTGTACCTGAAAAAATATAAGCTTCATCATTTTCAATTAATGTTGCATGTATTAATTGACTGTGGCAAAACCATAAAAACCTAGGGCCTTTTAACATTTGGTCATATTTACCTAGCATAATCGTATTGTGCGATTCGGTGCCGAAGAAGTATTTAGCAGTTTTAACATCGGAATTATATTGATATGTGCCTGAATCGCGCATAATATTTATTGATTTGTGCCATAAATCAATATGTAAATTATCAGCTTGTGAAGGCCTGCTTTTGTGTTTGCCACATCTAATAAAAGTGAAGCTATTATTATCCTTTATGGTATAATAACCACTTTCAGGGAAATTATTGACACCGGATTTAATCTCGATATTGGGAAATGTGCTATCGTAATTACCATTTATCCAGTTTGTATCTTCAAATATACAATCTGTAAAACAAGATAACTGCATTGTGTGTGCCAGTGCTTGAAGTTGAGGCCTGAAATCGGAATAATTATTATTATTTAATGGAAAAAACAATGAGCCATCATTTGCACCGTAGTTTGGTAATTCACCTGTTTTGTTATCAGTGCAAGCTATTAGAAAATTTAGCGACTTAATTAGTTGTGTTTTTAGAACCATTGAAAATGGCTTGCTGTTTAGTTCTCCAACTTTTACAACCAAATTGTAAACTTGAATAACAACACGATGGTAATTCATTGAGTATTGTAAATAAGTGCCATCATTAAATATTTGATGCGTTGCTTCTGCTTCAAGTATTTTCCTGCTTTTGCTTTCCCATTTTTCAGATTCTTTAAATTCCGGGAATAAAGTTGCAAATACAAATAGGGCAGCAGCTTCGGTTATGATATGGTTATTGCGCACTAATTTTTGAGCAAATGCCAAGTTTAAATCAATATGTTTCAGTTGGTCATAAATGGAGCAAAGTATTTTCTGCCATATATTTTCTGGCAAGTGTTCGGAATCTGCATAGTATTTTAAGGCAAATAACCAATTTAGAATCCTTAAAGCAACTTCTTGCCCCGATATGTAATTAGGGCCATAATGAATAGGATTTTCATCTATCCAATTTACAATCTCATTAATAGCAAATTGGC
>JANMLV010000072.1:0-3972 GCA_031372705.1 Bacteroidota bacterium
GGTAGCTGTTTTCAACACCAATTAAACCTTGACTTAATTTAACCAGAATTATTTTGTTCGTATTAATTAAGTGCTCGAAGTTTATCCCTTTCTTTTGAGCAACCATGTTACGAATAACCTTTGGTCTGAGAAATGTATCTAGCCTTGTGAGTATTGAACCAATTGAATTTGATTTAAGGAGCGGATATTCTTTTAACCAATAGTATTGAATACTTGGGTCGGGGACTGTTTTCAAGAAATCATTTCGAAACTCTTTTTCGATGAGGAAACGGCGTAGATCAATTAAGGTTCCTCCACGATTACTTTCAATAAAGGCTAAAATTGCATTTGCAAGGACTGAATTCATTTGATCTCCCCAGGAAGTAGAAAGACGTTTAAATCCACCAACTAAGTCAGACGAGAGTATTTCTTTTTCAATATCAGAATGCGCCTCAAGAATATTAAACGAAACGGGGAATTCTGAATCGGCGGGGTCTATAATTAATACATCTTGAATTCTGCTTTGTGGAATTAATGAAATAACTGACTCTATCAAATCTCCATGTGGGTCAAGTACACATACGCCTCTACCTGCTTCAATATCCTGTTTGATTAATTGCAGAATCAAGGTAGATTTCCCGGTTCCAGTACCTCCAATAACATGGGTGTGTTTTAGACGCTCTGTTGTTGGAATTATTGACTCGGTAATCACGCCTTGATGTTCATTGATTCCCAAAACAACACCATCTTCGCGGTTAAAAACTGGCGCAGGATGTGTGTTTTTGCTATCCCGTTCCAATTTTTTTGAAGCGACTGACTCATTTGGTATATGCACAAATGTTGAAAGTTCTTTGCTATTTAAAAACATTCCAACTCGGTGAGATTGCCTTAGTTGTATGTCTTGAATTCGAGTTGTAAAGTCATATAAATCAGTAGGCATTGGTATTAGTCTGTTATACGGTGAGGCAGACAAATGGATAATAGCAGATGCGGAGTGTTTCATAAGGGTAGCCGCTTGTGCTTCGTTGTCTGCACTGGCAAGAACTCTAATACACACCGCAAACAGAGGCCTGCTAATTTTTTCTTGCATGATTTTAACCATTTCCGGGGAATCCAGGAAGAAGGCATCGCCTGAAGGATCAGTTACACTGCGCTTCATACTTATAGCCCAGGGATTTACTACTCTTTCAAATAGAATTTGCAAAGTAATCCGCTCACCTGGCTGCAGTTGATCCATTATCCCAAAAAGAGGTGTGAATGGGTCTATTTTATTACCACCTTCTACGCCGATTGGTCGCATACATTCCTCACCTAAGCCATAATCCATAGCAAACCCATACCCGCTTTTATTGCAGACATCTTCTAAATACGATGGATTTTCGGTCACAATAATGAATGGAAAGTAGGCCTTTAATTGGCTATAGACAATTCCTAAATCTGTTGAGCGACAAACAAATTGAAGTGCAATTTTATCTTTAGTTCCAATAATTTCAAAACTAACAGGGCTCTCAGCACTTGATATCATTAGTAATAATGATTCTGATTGCTCAGTAGTTACTTTATTGTCTTTAGGAATTACAATTCGCAAAACGCTTAAAGCATCTGTTTCAACAAATGGGTAAGCGGTGACATCCTCATACAGACTGGTATTGTCAATCGATGGAACTACTTCAGGGGATTTCAGCAGATCAAGTGCCTTTAAGAAGATGTTTTTTCGTAATCCATCATCTACCTGCGCAGGGTTTGGGTCAGTATGCCCAAAAAATGGCATAAACTCTGGTTCGAGGTGGACTGGATTGGCATATACATACCAACCTCGACCTCTTTTTTCCCATTCATAAAATTGAATGGTTAGTTTTTCCTGAAGTGATGGACCCATATGTTAGGATTGAAACATGATGTATCACTTAAGACTTTGTTTGCAGTTCAATGTCTGAAAGCCCTCTTAATCCTTTGGCTGAGGTCATTTTCGATATTGCATCGTTTACACAAGAGCGAACAGCTTCACGGAACATAGATTCAGTATCAAGCTCATAATACGTCTTTTTGATATCAAGTTTTATAACAAACCATTGAATAACAGGGATCCCAAGTAAAATGGATTTCCATAATGGGAGCCTTTCGCCATACCACCATGAAATGAAGAACCCGGTACCGAATGGTGCTGCGCAGATGTCAAAGGTTTGATCGCCACTCGAAACTCTCAGATATTCGCGACTTGCAGAAAACATTCCCTTAGTTGAAAGAGTAATGTTCGCTACCTTGGTCTTCGGTACAAGGCGAGCATTCAAAGCCGCTTCGACTTCAAGGTAGAACTCTTTAGTAGAGATTTTCAGGTTCGGGAAGTCATGGAGCCAGTTGGAGGTTGGGTTTGGGATTGGTGTTGCCATAAAGGTTAAAAGATTAAAAATTGATTTGAGTATTTTTTATTTCCTAAAACTCGTTAAATTATTGATAAAAATGAAATTAGTAATATTTGGAACGCCTTTTTTGCGTATGCTAAAATGGAAATGCAGCTTTTGTCTTGTCACATATTGTGGAAAAAACAAGTGAATTCTTGCAAACTAACTACTAAATTTGAACAATTATGAAGGTAATTCAAGACAAATTTCACGGGAATATAGAGGTTTCAGAATTAGAAGCTTGTTTTCTAAAAAATCCAATGGTAAACAGATTACATCACGTACTGCAAAACTCCATGGTTTATCAAGTATTTCCTTGTTGTAAAACTTCTAGATTCGAACATAGTCTTGGGGTTATGCATCTTGCAGGCAGAATTTATTCCGCAGGTATGAATAATACAGTTCTAGCTGAAGAATATTTGCGCAGTATTTTTCATGAAGTAATAAAGCAATCAGTGGATGAGAATTTTTTAAATTGGTTGCTTGAAGTAGACGGAACTCATGAAAATATTATTATTCGGAAGGCAATTTTCCAACAAAAGTACCCTAACTCAATTACTGATTTTCTTGCTAGTCAAAATACAGTAAGGGTCTTATACTTGATTTTAGGCCCGGAATTTTTAAAAAGAAATTCAAACAACTCTTTAGATAGTGGGTTGAATTTACAAAACAATTTGTTGATCATTAACCTCCTAATGTTCCAGACAACTAGAATTTATGGCTTTTTTCATGACATTGGGCATTTGCCATTTAGTCATCTTTTCGAATTTGCTATTGAATATATAAATATTGAGCTGAATTCTAAATTTAATTATGGAGTTCCAGAGCTAAACCCAAGAGAAAAAGCGACTTTGAAATATACTGATGAAATAATAAATGGTTACAAAAAAAAGTCATCAATTGAAATAAATAGAAATGAAAAGGGCTTAAAGCTTGAGCCACATGAAAATTTAGGTAAGCAAATAACGACAAATTTAATTCGAGAAGCTCGTGAAAAATATTTTAACTATTGTCTAAATAACAAACATGGTTTCACTGCCACTGACACGACTGAAGTATTGGCAATTTTTAATTTGTTAAACTATTTCTGGTCCGAAGTTAAAGAAAAGAAGAATGGGAAATGTTTTTCGATTTCTAGTATTGTTGATGGTGTTTTGGATGCGGATCGGTTGGATTACGTAAAACGTGACGGTGAAATGTCAGGAATTTCAACTTTTTCCGGCAACATACCACGATTAGTTAATCATTTTGTTTTAGTAAAAATTGAAAATGAGTTTTTATTTGTACCTAGTATTCAGTCCCTTAATGATGTTGAAGATGTGTTGCGCGACAGATTCTTAATTTACAAGAACTTAGTGAATCATCATGCCGTAAAAAGAGCTGATTCAATACTCCAGTTAGCAATTGAGACATCATTAAAACTCTGTTTGGCAAATCCTAAAAAGGGTCAGTCTCCGATTGATCCGGTATACTCAAACACCCCTGAAGACATTGGCGATTTAATAAAATATATTCATGAAGTCCTTGCAACTGACTCTTTGCATTATAATGAGGCTGCTTATTTGTTTTCCCAAGTAACAGACTATTGGCT
>JANMLV010000101.1:0-1867 GCA_031372705.1 Bacteroidota bacterium
TGAAATTTCAAACTCGGCGACATATCGTTTGGTCTTTATTTTTGCCAAATACCATATTTCTTTTTTCCCATAAACAAAGGTCCCTTTGTCATCTGAGTAATCACTTACTAATCCTTGATAATAATTTGCATAATTTACAAAGTCATTACCGGTAAAAGGAGCACGCCACTCAAACATTGGGACATTAGGCTCATAATTTTCTATTCCATCAGCCGGCGTATTGTCTATACCATATGTATATTCTACGAAGTTACCAAGGTCGTCCGGTGTGGCGCCATCACCTGTTACATCAACATAATCAGGAGATAATATTTCAGTTAGCAAATAATTTGTCGCGTATGCCGGTGTGGTTACGCAATGATAATAGTGGTCTTTTCCACTTTTATTGCCATCACTTGATTGCTCATCTGAATAATATACCAAATTGTCAACCGGAACCGGCGCTTCTAGTTCATAGTTGTCTTTACTTACATTAAACGTGTAATCTTTTTGCTCAATATTATACACAGGTAACCCATAAACATACCTAGTGCCATCAGCGGATGTAACCACCATTTTAACAATATGTTCCATTTGGGCTCCACCGTAAATTTTATATTTAGTATTTTGATTTAAATTAATAACTTCTCTTTTAGTAAAACTTTGAATTGTAGTACTTCTATTAATTCTTTCTTGCCGGTCATTAGCATTATCAGGTATTGCAATATTATATGAGCCGATTCCATGATTATACTCTTTTTCTGCATTTGCTCCAGTAAAATACGTATTATCGACCTTAATTTGCACAGCATCCGAGCCGCCCCACTTACTCATGAAATCTGACTCATCACTGTGGGTTAATTCACCAACCATTGCGAAATAAAATGGTTCGGTAATATTATTTGTTTTGGTTTCAGAATCAAACTTAAATTGCGCTGCCATCGAGTTTGCATCGTCCCATGTTCCTGATTCCGAACTTACATTTATATATCCAATATCTATTCCTGGACCAACCATATTCCCGATAGCCGCTTCATAACCACCCGAAAAACTGTTAGATTTTACATTTACTTTAGGCTCTTGTGTAAATCCGATATCATTTCTAAATGCCCTGAAAGAACCTGATAAGCCGGGAGATGATATATTGTAAATATCATATGTCATATAGCCCATCGGCAATGCTGTTGTCTTCTCATAAATTTGCCCATCGTGCTCCCGATTAAAATCATTAATTACATTGTCACTTTCTAAGTCATTGTTTAAATATAAATAGCCATAAGCCTGTGTAGTTTTTTTTTCTTCTTCCTCTGCCAACTTTTGTTCAGCATAGGATACAGTAGCATCAATTGTACCCTCAAAACCTAATGCAGTAAATCCGAATTTTCCACTTGCCGAGATGGCAAAATTTTCAAAATTGTGTTGCAAGCTTGGTGAATAGGTTCTATCCATATTGTGGTAATACCCTCCACCGTAACCCATTGAAGCAGAATTGAAACTTTCCTTATATCCTCTTGCAGCATGATTTTTTGACCTATATTGATATTCACCATCATAAACTATTGATTCAAATCCTTGTTTTCTAGAAAATGAAGTTGAGAGGTAATTTTTATTTTCAAAAATTTGATTACTAGATTCCGAACATTTTTGGTCATCAATAATACCTTGAAGGTTTATCCCAAAATTAACCCCTACATCACTAAATTCATCCGGGCTTGCAGATTGTAATGAATACCCTACACTTGCATATTTTAGAAACTCAAAACTTTGATTAAAAGAAGTTGTAACATGAAACCCTTCGTAGTTATTAAAGCTAAAATTAGCATTATAATTAGTGTTAATTGAATAATCATCAAAAGTTGCTTTTGTCTTGTCTTTGCCAATACCAAAT
>JANMLV010000057.1:0-7257 GCA_031372705.1 Bacteroidota bacterium
ACCACTTTTCCTGACATCGATAAATTTATCAGGATTGGTTTCGACAATATGGATGTGTAATTTATTTTAAAAGGCAAAGCAAGTAATGAACCTAACTATATAGGTGATTTGAAAACAGTCCGTGTCGGGTCTACGACCCGACACCTTTCAAAGATTACAATTACACTTCGCCCGTAAGCACCGATAAAACAGGAAATATTTTGCTCATTGGAAATCCAACTACATTGTAGTAATCACCTTCAATGCGCATAATTTTGTTTATGCCTATCCACTCCTGGATGGCATAAGCACCTGCTTTGTCGTACGGTTTATAGGTGTCGATATAAAATGCAATCTCACTTTGTGTGAGCACCGCAAAATGCACTTTAGTAGATACATCAATATCGTATTGTCGTTCGCCGTGTGCAATACATACACCGGAAACTACAGTATGTGCTTTACCTGATAATGCAGTTAAAATAGCAATGGCATCATCTCTGTCTTTTGGTTTCCCGATGATTACATTTTCAAGAATTACTACGGTATCTGCAGTAATAATAATATCTGTAGGTTGGCACATTGTTTTAGCAACTGCCATTTTTTTGTTGGCGAGCATTAATGGCACTTCATCAACCGGAATTTCATCTCCAAACGACTCGTCAACATCCGGTTTAATAATTGAAAACGTAAAGCCGGCATCAGCTAATAATTGACTTCTACGCGGAGAACCTGAAGCTAAAACTATTGACATAAATTAAAATTCTAATAAATAATATAATGGCATTAATCCCAAACCCGCCAACATGGCCACTTTAAGTAATGTGCTTACAACACCGTATTCTTTTTTGGAACTTGCAGATAGTAATTTGAAGCAAATAAACAACAAACCTACGCTCAATGCAATAATGTAATATAAATATATAACATTGAACTTACTAAGCACATTAAAATAAATTGAAATTAATGCAGCCGCTGTTGCAAGTATAAAAAGCAAGGCACCAACTACGGCAACGCGCTTTCCAAATCGCACGGGCATAGTTTTGGCTGAGTGCAATCTATCGCCTTCTATATCTTGAATATCTTTTACAATTTCACGTGCCATGGTTAAAGTGAATGCAAATAAGCTGATACCGATGATATAATCGGTGCACAAACCGGCAATATAATAATCGCCCGGCCTGGCTAAAATATATAAAGATGGTTCGAAAATAATAATGATTAATACACTCATTGCTGCAAGTATGGCAACAATAATATTGCCCAACAGTGCTATGCGTTTAAAAGTTGAAGCATATAAATACAACAAGCCGATAATCATCACGAAAATGGTAATGAATTTTAAATTACCTACAACAATACTTAAATAAGACCCGATTGCCAATCCTAATCCTGACAAAATCAAATACCCGTAAAATGCATTTTGTGGCGATATGTGTTTACCTACTATTTGCTTTTCAGGTTTGTTAATTGAATCGATTGCCACATCAAAATAATCGTTAATCACGTATCCTCCGGCACAAATTAATATTGTGGAGAGCACGAGCAGAAAAAACTGCCATTCCTGCAATGTGAAGGATAATCCGTAAGTATTAAAATTAGGCTGCAGTATAAATATATCGACACAATATTGTGTAACCAACAGCAGCAATAAATTAACGGGACGTATAATTTTCAACCAAGGTTTCAAGGCAATAGGGTTTGGTGATTGATAGGTATAACGTAAAGTTAGAAATTATTAGTATAAAGGTTTAGGCCAACCAACTGCACTAACATTACTTCTGTGCATCGCGCCATTCGTAAACCCATGCACTTTGAACCATTTCAAGATGGCCCTCATTACATTCTTCGCGTGTTCCTTTAAACTCAGGAATTTCTAAAACCCATTCAATTAATTCGGTAAAACGAATACGATAAATTTTCGACTCCGAAAAATCATCCCCAAATTTTTCGTATAATTTCAATGCTATATCTTCGTGATCGGCCCAATAAATGGGTGGTTCTTCAAAATGACTCATAATAGTTGCTCTATAAAAAGTTAATAAATTAAGATGCTATAATTGTGGATTGGTCAGGTACAATTACTTCAATTACAGTATTGTCTTCCATCAAATCACACTGACAACTTAGTCGCGAATTTAAACGCGGGTCTCTTGCGCGATCTATAAAATCTTCTTCCTTTTCACTTGTTTCGGGAAGTAATTCCATACCCTGTTCAATATATACATGGCAAGTGCTGCATGCACAAACGCCACCACAATTATGATTCAATTTTATATCGTTAAGCAGCGCAGCTTCTAACACGGTATAACCCGTTTCTATTTGCACTTCTTTGGGTTCACTTCCGTCTTCAAAAATATATTTAATAGTTACCATAGCCTGAAAATCTAAACAAAATTACTTTTTTAAAACTTGATTAATAATACTTTGTGCCAATATATCATACAATTCTCTCCATTCAGGATGATTTCCCAACAAACCAAGATGCTTATTTAAGGTTGCCATATCGCCGCGAGCTGCCGGTCCTGTTTGCAGTTGAGCGGCAGGCAACTCTTTTAACTTTTGTATGTGCTCATCAATTAATGGATAAAACAATGCTACATCTAAATTATTTTCTTTGAGCAGTTGCTCTGCAATTACAAACATGTGATTGGTATAATTATTAATCCACACAGCACTCATGTGTAAAACAGCCCGCTGCGTTTCTGAAACCTGAATAACCCGTGAAGTAACCAATTGCATCAACTCAACTAAATCTGCCTCAACTGCTGCTGAACTGCCATTAACTGCAATAAGTGTTTGATGTAAGCTGATAGCATTTGCCTTTGTTAGCGTTTGCATTGGCCAAATAACGCCATAGTTATTGCCTTTAATATCTAAAATGTTGGCATTAGTTGCTCCTGAACAATGAATTAACAGCGTTTCTTTGCTTGCAATTTTTAATGCCACATCTCTAATAGCATCATCTCTAACCGCAATAAGATATGCATCAGCTATCGGCAAATCGGCACCAAGTTGATATACAGGAACATTATTTAAATGCTGTGCGAGTTGATTAGCAGCGTCCATATTTCTGCCAACTATTCCATGCACATTAATACCTGCTTTTACAAAAGCAAAACCTAAATGTGTTGCCACATTTCCTGTTCCTACTATAACAATTGAACGAATAGGCATATTAATTATTTTTTGCCTGTAAACGATTATCTGCAATACGTTTCCGCATGCTTATAAAAAACCCGATTGCCATAACAATAGTACCAATCCAAACTAAATTAATCATTGGGAAAATAATTGATTTAATTACAATCCAATCGGTATTTAATGTACTATCAGAAACTGTAAACACAAATTTATTTTGCTCCGGAATTATTCCTTGAAAAGTAACTTGCACATTACCTATTGTTGATGATGCAGTTCCCTGCATAATTTTTCCGTTGGTCATCGACAACATAAACTGTGGCTCCAGTGCTTCTTCGGCAATTCCAATTTCTGCTGTAAACATAGCTTTTGCGCCAATACTGTCGCTGCTGCCCATAAATCTTACAATATCATTTAATACCATAGTTCCGGTATTAAATTTAAGGGTATCACCTACAGCAATAGTATCGGTTGTAACTATTGGAGGCGCATTTTTAGACCCTTCGCCGGGTAATGATGTTACGTGTGTAAACACATCATAACTTAAATAATGTTTGGTATCAGGATTTGGTGCTAATTGTTGCATTTTAGTATCCATCAACAAATATGGTTGCACATTAAAATCCTGCTCCACTTTGCCTGTTTCCGGATTTACTTTCCTGAAATTCAAATCGTAATATGTAGCACCTTCAATAATGGTATCACCCAAATAAGTAACCAAATAATCGCCCAACGGCAGCGGAGCATTTTTTATGAGACGCACATTTTCACGTTGGAATGTTTTATCCATTCCTTCACCATCAAACTGCACACCAAATTTATTTTCTGAAATTACTTTTTGTCCCGCATTGGAAATTAAAATCCCTAATAACAAAACACCAAAACCAAAGTGAGCAATTGCGCCACCGCCAACTTTAATTTTACCTTTTAATACTTTAAACAAATATTGCATGTTGGCAATTATGGAAAACCAACCTGTAAAAAATAAAATAGAATATGAGGTAATTAAATGGAATACACCTCTATCTGCCGTAATATGCCATAATTTATCTAACAGAATAGAACTGATAACGGTTGCAATTATGGCAAACAACACAGCACTTAAAATACTTCTGTAAAATAAACGGGTTTCTGTTGCTTTATACTTTAAGTATTGCGCAAATCCCGACAACAAAGCAATAATAATTCCAACCCAAATTTGCACGCCGGTATAAAAATGAATTTCATCATCAGGCTTGCCCATATCGTTGCGCATATTGGTACCTAATAAATCATTAATATGACCAATTATAGTATTAAACACCGGAATTGAGGTAAAGAAAATTACATGTAAACCGGCAAACAACAATACTAATGAACCAACAAACATCCAAAATTCGCGAGAAGAAAGTGATTCTTCTTTTTCTTTAACAGGAATTTTTTTCCAATTGCGAATTAATGCGAATAATGCAATCCCAACAAAAGCAAATAAAAAGATTAATAAGTGATTGGTTAAACCTTCTTCAACAAATGCATGCACACTTGTGCTGCCTAAAATTCCGCTTCGCGTTAAGAATGATGCATAAATAACAAAGAAAAATGCGAGTATTATCATTACAAAGCTCGACTTTAATGCATGTCCTGTTGCTTTAGTAATTACTAAATTATGCAATCCGGCAACAATAATTAACCAAGGTATCAGCGATGCATTTTCTACCGGGTCCCAAGCCCAGAAACCGCCGAAACTTAATGCTTCATAAGCCCAGGCACCACCCATTAAAATACCGGTTCCTAAAACCATCCCTGCAAATAGCGCATAAGGGATTGCAGGTTTTACCCAACCTGTATAATCTTTCTTCCACAAGCCGGCAATTGCAAATGCAAACGGAATAGTAATAGAAGCAAAACCAAGAAATAAAACAGGCGGATGAATTACCATCCAATAATTTTGTAGCAAAGCATTTAATCCGCGACCATCAGGAATAAATCGCATGTATTCATCAAACAAGAAAACAGGATCTCCTGTTAATTTATCTTTCAACAATAAAAATGGTGAACTGCCGATATGCAATGTGTCGGTTATATATAAACCTAATATAAACGATAACAAAAACACCTGCATCAAACTTACAATACTCATAACCGGTGCTTCCCACTTACCTGAACGCCTAATAACAAAAACACCTAAAACCGTATGCCAAAAACTCCATAACAGGAAGCTACCCTCCTGCCCTTCCCAAAAACAGGAAAGTACATATTTCATTTGAAGGTCGCTGGAAGAGTGAGACCAAACGTAATAATATTCAAAATGATGATTAAAAATCATGGTGAACAGGGTGATCACCACACCGCCGATTGCAGCAATATGACCAATAAAAAACATTCGGCCTATTTTCCGTTTACTATCGGCTGCAAACTGTTGCGTTTCCCTTGCAGAGAGAAAATAATATATTGCTGAAAACGCGGCTAAAATAAATGCTGTGATAACTAAAAAGTGTCCAATTTGTCCGAATAACGGATTAATTAATTGGATTGCATGCTCGTGCGATTGTTCCTCCATTTAAGATATCCTTATTTTTGAATTTCGTTTTCCATATACTTTGAAGGACATTTCACAAGCATTTCATCTGCATAAAAAGTATTTTCTTTCATAGCACCTGTAAGCACAATCTCCTCACTTTTCTCAAAATCGGTTGGCATATCATCAAAACAAACAACATGCACTTCATTACCATCGCGGTCGTTGATATAAAATGAAAATGAATTTGGGTCCTTAATCGGGTCAAAATTCACCGGTTTTCCGGGGGTTAATGTGCCAATAAGCTGAACTGTTGTTCCTTCCTTACTTTTAGCATCATTAAAACTTGAATATGAACTCACATTGCCGAGCTTTGATGCAAAAACACCAATGCAAATAGCAATAAGAAACAATACGATTACATGCGATTTTTTCACTTTGTATAAGTTTGTTTAAATGATAATGCAAAATTAGCCCAAAATGTTCTGTTTATGCCGTAATTTTTAATCTTTAAGTCAACTTTAAGATAACTCCGGTTTCAGGAATGATAATTAACCTTATCTTTGTACTATGATTATTCATTTTTTAGACATGAACCTCGATTTCCTAGATCATCCCAACGCCTGTTAACGCAGGCTTTCCGAGGCTTTTCTTGTAATTCCCCCAACCATTCAGGGTATATTGACAAAAGATTATCATTAAATCAAATTTCTTTATTTTATTACACTATAATTTGCAGCTATGAACACTATTAGCACAATGTCAGAGGCAACTCAAAATTTTATACACGCCGAGGAAACTTACGGCGCACATAATTATCACCCGATTCCCGTTGTAATTAACCGCGCGGCCGGCGTTCACATGTGGGATGTTGACGGCAAGCGATATTTCGATTTTTTATCCGCTTATAGCGCTGTAAACCAAGGCCATTGCCATCCGCGCATTATTGATGCCATGATTGCACAAGCCAAAAAGCTAACCCTTACCAGTCGCGCCTTTCACAACGATTTATTGGGCGAATACGAGCGTTTTATGACCGAATTATTCGGTTACGACAAACTTTTGCCAATGAACTCCGGCGCTGAAGCCGTTGAAACTGCCCTGAAACTTTGTCGCAGATGGGGTTACGATGTAAAAGGCATTCCTCAAAACCAAGCCAAAATTCTCGTGTGCGATGGAAACTTCCATGGCAGAACCACCGGAATTATCTCTTTTAGCAGCGACCCTGACTCCATAGGTGGTTTTGGGCCATATATGCCGGGTTATGAAATTATTGCCTACAACGACCTTTCTGCGCTTGAAAAAGCCCTTGCCGATCCAAATGTTGCCGGCTTCTTGATTGAGCCAATTCAAGGTGAAGCGGGTGTTTATGTTCCCGGAGATGGTTATTTAGCTTCAGCTTACGAGATGTGCAATGCCGCAAATGTGCTCTTTATTGGAGATGAAATCCAAACCGGATTAGCCAGAACCGGCAAAATGTTAGCATGCGACCACGAAAATGTGCGTCCCGACATATTAATTCTCGGAAAAGCACTGAGTGGTGGAACTATGCCTGTAAGTGCCGTTTTAGCAGACGATGAAATTATGTTAACCATAAAACCGGGCGAACATGGCTCCACTTTTGGTGGTAACCCTTTAGCTTG
>JANMLV010000137.1:0-2045 GCA_031372705.1 Bacteroidota bacterium
CCATATTCTTCAATAAACCAACCAATTGCCTTCACACTTTTACACGAACCCGGAATACGCAACGCTTCACCCTGCGCATCTTTTTGTCCCGATGGGTCAACGCGACCATTTTCACGCACATCAAATGCAATAGAGTTGGCGCGACGAACACTTGTTGTATTTAAATTCACATTAAAAGCAACTAAAAAATCGCGAGCACCAATAATACAATTGCCCGATTGTGCATTAAATTCCGGTTTTCCAAAATCCGGTTTCCACTCAGGTAATTTAATTTTTTGAGCAATACCCTCATATTCACCTGCCCGCACATTTGCCAAATTTTTTCGCTCAGGCGCAGATGCAGCGCTTTCATACAAATACACCGGAATACCCAATTCGTTGCCTACGCGCTGCCCCAATTGTTGAGCACAATCCACGCAATCGGCCATAGTTGCGTTGGCAATCGGTATAAACGGACAAACATCACAAGCACCCATACGTGGATGTTCGCCATGGTGTTTGCGCATATCTATTATGGCTGCAGCCTTTTGTATTCCGCGAAAAGCCGCTTCTACAACAGCTTCCGGACTACCAACAAATGTTACTACAGTGCGGTTGGTTGCTTTCCCCGGATCAACATCTAATAATTTCACCCCTTCCACCGACTCAATGGCATCGGTAATCTGCTTAATTATCGCCATATCTCGTCCTTCACTAAAATTAGGAACACATTCAATTAGTTGCTGCATATTCAAATTTTGTCCAAATATAGGTGGTAAAAGCCTATAATTCTATGATGTAATTCATCAAACTGCAGCCTGAAACCCAATGTTTTTGAAGAATAAATAAAAATTTTCAATATCATTTTTGCAGAAACAATTAAACCAATTATATTTGCACTCCCGTTGGTAAAACAATGGGGTTTTTGCGAGAGTAGCTCAGCTGGTAGAGCACGACCTTGCCAAGGTCGGGGTCGCGAGTTCGAATCTCGTCTCTCGCTCGAAAATCAGCACGGTCCTAAGCCGTGCTTCATTTTTCCGGTTGCCCGGGTGGTGGAACTGGTAGACACGCAGGACTTAAAATCCTGTGGGCAGCAATGTTCGTGCGGGTTCAAGTCCCGCCCCGGGTACAGATAAGGCTACTTTTTAGTAGCCTTTTTTTATTTCAACTAGTAAAATATTTGGAGCAGCTCAATCCTGACTTCTTTGTAAAACATTTCCGGCTATTCGCTGCAACTCCTCGCTCGTTCCTCGCTGTGGGGTTTACGCTTTTATCCGGGCTATAATCACATTATTAATATCTATTGAAATCTAATTTTTCGCCATATTAATATTTGCAATTAGGCCGTATATTTATATTCATATTACTGGCACTTTCCATTGGATAAAAATTTGTTTTATAATTTAACCGGACAATAGTGATCCTCAATTCTCAATTATTTTATAACTCGTACTCCTTCCTCCACCTTCCTCTTTCATCAATATTTTTTTCCCCATCAGATCCTGTATATCCCTCAGCGCCGTATCCTGCGAACATTTGGTAATTGTTGCCCATTTGGAAGAAGTTAATTTGCCTGTAAAGCCATCTAATAATTTATTTATCATGAGAATTTGTCGTTCATTAAATATTTTGCCTGAATTATTATCCCAAAATATCGCCTTAGTAAAAACCGTTGCCAATAAAATTTGCGTTTGTTTTAAAGCCTCCGATAAACAATTTAAAAACCAGACAAGCCATTCAGTAATATCCAGATCTCCCTTTTGGGTTTTTTCTAAAACGGCATAGTAATTCTTACGTTGTTTTCTTATCTGAGTGGGGACTGCAAATAATGGCAATATTCGTTTTTAATGCGCAGTTGTGCTAAAAATTTAATTTATTTAAATTTAGTATGGATTTTTGATCAAGTGTGGGATAGCGGTTGGTTGAAAACCCACAACTGTTCGGAAGAAAATCCAACCTACCGGCAATAAACAAAACACTGTGTACAACTGACATTGATAATCAGTGATTTACGACAGAATTTCGTTTCATGAACGTAAACGAAATCCTTTCCAAACTACCTGAGA
>JANMLV010000145.1:0-2580 GCA_031372705.1 Bacteroidota bacterium
TACACTTCTCAACGACCGCCGGGTGTAATTACATTAAAAAATGGGCTAGATTATTTTCAAATACTATGCGATGGTGTAAAACTAGCAAAAGATGTGGGTACACGTTAGCTATTCAGTCGGGCAGGCGCGGAGGTAGGGAGAAGCGGAGGCGCGGAGGAAGCAATGTGCAAATGTACCGATGTACCAATGTGCAAATGGGGTTATGATTGCAATTCAAAAGTATGCTTAAGAAGTTCAATTGTGCTTTCTTTACAATAGGTTGGCTGTTTAATTAGCTAATTTGGTTCCGGCTGTTCCATTAGCAGATCTGCACATCAGCACATTGGTTCCGGCTGTTTAATTAGCTAATTTGCTAATTAACTAATTAGCTAATTAGTATTAGCAGTTCACCAAATATTGTGTGACCTTTGTCGAAATTGCAGTATGTCGGGATTAAAATCTTCTTTTTATCAATCACCAATTGGCGCTATTGAAATTGTGCATAATGCAGATTTTATTGTGTCGCTTGCGTTTGTTGATTCTGAGGAAAAAGAAACGCAAAAACCCGGAACATTGTTGAAACAATGCCTATATCAATTAGATGAATATTTTGCCGGCACCAGGAAACAATTTGAGTTACCTCTCGCTCCCACCGGAACCGATTTTCAGAAAAGGGTGTGGCGAACATTACAAGGAATTGCTTATGCCGGAAAGTGCAGTTATTTGGATATTGCCAAACTAATGAATGACCCTAAAGCAACCAGAGCAATTGGCGCAGCAAATGGTAAAAACCCAATTGCTATTATAATTCCATGTCATCGTGTGGTTGGTTCCGATAATAGTTTGACCGGTTATGCCTGGGGTATGGGTCGTAAAAAATGGCTTTTAGACCATGAAGCCAAATTCGGTTTAGGCATACAACAACTTTTTTGACACAAAACCAACAATGCAACTTTGCATTTAGCAATAAAATATTTTAGATTTGCTGAACATTTAGTTAAACAGTTAATAAAATAACATGCGCAAACAATTACTTTTTGGAATACTTGCCATTTGCTTATCCGTTGCTGCGTCTGCACAAGTTGCGGTTTCTTTTACCGGTGACGATAACAAACAACCTTTTCAAGCGCAGGCTAAATTAAGTGCAGGTCAATCATTGACAATCTACCCAAATCCACTTGTAAAAGAGCATGCGATACTTTATGTTACAGCGGTTGGTGTTGATTATTTCAGTTATAAAGTTGTAACAGCATCAGGGCAAATTGTTGAATTAGAAAACCTTAGCGGCAAACCTGACTCAGACATTATAGATTTAACAGGCGCCGTTAATCCGGGTCTTTACGTTATCATCTTCGATACAAATGCAGGGAACATTACCCGCAAGTTTACCGTAATTTAAGTCCACCCTTTAGGGTATGTGGAAAACATCATGGCCTGAAATTTGGGTAGTATTGGTGTGTTTAGTAACTTTCATATCAGAATGCAACAGCAAAACCTACTAAAAGGCTTATTATTATTGGCTTTTGTATGTGTTTGGGCATCGGGATTCACCCAAGTGGGAAAGACTGAAACCGGCACTGCGAGCTTCTATCACGATAAATTTGTTGGTAGAAGGACTGCTAATGGTGAAATTTATAGCCAGGAAAAGCTGACTGCAGCGCATAAAAATTTGCCTCTAGGGTCATGGGTTAAAGTGACCAATTTGAGCAACGACTCCACAGTTATAGTGAGAATTAACGACCGAATGCCTCAATGGAATCAACGAACTATCGATTTAACCGAAAAAGCAGCCGGTCAACTCAATTTTATCAGTAGCGGGCTCACAAAAGTATTGGTGGAAGTAATTCCCAATCCAAATTTGGCTATCCAAAAAGAACCGTTACCACGAGATTTACCCACAGTGCCCATTGCCATGATAAAGCCAAAGCCATTTGAAGTTTCTAAAGATGGCATGATAGACATTGCATCAATTAACGACTTAATTGATTGGAAAACATTGGATGTAAATTTGAATAAGAAGAAGCGATAAGTGCAATACTTTCCAAATTATTTAATTGATCTCTCCATTTCAAAATGCGGAATGGTAACTTCTTCAAACATATCCCCAATTTTTTGGTAACCAAGTTTTAAATAAAACGGTACGGCAGTGTCACGTGCATGGCAATACATAGTTGAAAAACCTTTTTCAATTGCGAAATTTTCTGCAGCTGCAACCAGTAAAGCACCGTACCCTTTTCCTTGATACGCCGCATCAACTGCAACTTGTTTCATTTTCATTTTACCTGCAGCTTCCGGAGCTAAAATTAAACACGCAATTAAATTGTCTTCTTCAAAGTAACCTAAATGATAAAAATCGGCTTCAGCAGCCAATTGCTCTGCAGTAAAATTTAAATTTAATGGCTTTCGCAAAACATCGTAGCGCAAACGCACTTCTTTATCGTAGTCTAAAGATTGAAATTGAATTTCGCGTATGTTTTGGTTAGCCATAATAGATACAAATATCTAAATATTAAATTAATGTGCTAATTTGCTGATGTGCTGATTAAACAGCCGGAAATCCCACTACCCCATTGCATTCTTTGTCTGTATTAATAAAAAGGA
>JANMLV010000159.1:0-6861 GCA_031372705.1 Bacteroidota bacterium
GGTAGCGAATTGGTGGGATTAATTCCATTGCAATGCATGTTGGATGCGGGAAAATATTTTTTAGAAAAACAGGAACGCAGTCTCGGGGTGAGTGATGAAGAATTAATTCGCATTGCTATAAAAAGTATGGGGTTAGATGAGCTTGGTGATTTTAATCCTGAAGAAAAAATTATTGAATATAAATTATATGGTAAGGCGCGCATCGGTAAATTAATTTCGATGAATTTACGTGATTTTGCAAATGAAACCGCAAGTGAAAGTCCTGCGCCGGGTGGTGGAAGTATTGCTGCGTATGTTGGTGCTTTAGGGATTTCGTTGGCATCAATGGTTGCTAATTTATCGTCGCACAAAAAAGGTTGGGATGATAGATGGAAAGAATTTTCTAATCATGCAGAAAAAGGGCAACAAATTAAAGATGCACTTTTAAAAATGGTTGATGAGGACACGAATGCATTTAATCAAATAATGAATGCCTTTGGCATGCCTAAATCAAATGATGCAGAAAAAGCTGCGCGTAAACAAGCTATTCAAGATGCTACGCTTCATGCGATAAATGTTCCATTTAAGGTGATGGAAATAAGTTTGGAAAGCATGGAAACTATTAAAGCCATGGCGGAACACGGCAACCCTAACTCCATTAGCGACGCGGGTGTTGGCGCATTGTGTGCACGAACTGCGGTTGCGGGGGCTTACTTAAATGTGAAAATAAATGCGAGCGGATTAAGTGATAAAAATTTAGCTGCGGAAAAAGTTGCGGCTGCTAAAATAATTTTAGAAAAAGCTGAGGTGATGGAGAAAGAAATTTTGACGATTGTGGAAAGTAAAATGTAGATTTAAATAAGACGACACTGTTTTTACATCATTGTATTTGCCCGAAGTGTTGAATGAATTTTATTAAATATAAAATAACAATCAATGTGCTGGTATGATGGAGTTTGCCCACAGAGTTGCACGGAGTTTCCACAGAGTTGCACAGAGAAAAAAATCAACCTATAAAATGCTTAATACTATGCAAATCATCAAATAAATTGAAGTGATACACTATATTAAAATTTTAAACACACCAAAAACTCTGTTAAACTCTGTGCCTGCCAGGCTGAATAGACTGGAGCTAACCGCATAATATAAAAACAAATACCAAACAATGTGCTGGTATGATGGAGTTTGCCCACAGAGTTGCACAGAGTTCCCACAGAGTTGCACGGAGAAAAAAATCAACCTATGAAATGCTTAATACTATGCAAATCATCAAATAAATTGAAGTGACACACTATATTAAAATTTTAAACACACCAAAAACTCTGTGTGCATTTTCTCTGTGAAACTCTGTGAGCTAACCGCATAAAAAAAATATGTTTGTATTCTCTATTCCAGAATATGCCACGGGGAACAATCACATTATTCCCAAAATAGTTATTCTTTTAATGCTTTGTTAATCGTGCACCAAATAAAGTATCGCCACCTGAAGTTGAAAATTGGTAGTAATGGTGTTCTTCTAATTGCAATGGTAAATTATGTGTGAACCATGCAATATTATCTTCATTTTCATCTTTAAATACGGAGCATGTAAGATAGATTAATTGTCCGCCCGATTTTAATTTATTACAAATGCTGCTTACAATTTCGCGTTGTTGTTGAATATGTTCGTTTAAAATATCTGCTGTAAAAAACGTGAGCCATTCAGGCGTGCGTGTCCATGTGCCGGAGCCGCTGCAAGGCACATCTGCAATAATGCCATCGAATTCTGGTAATCGTTTTAGTGCATCGGCATTAGTTAAATCGACCATGAATCCGTTGTAATTTATAACTCCACTTCTTTCAAATCGTTCGCGCAAATTTTCCATTATACTTTTGCGAATATCAGAAACAAACAATTGCACTTGTGGTTGTGCTGCCAACAACATTAATGATTTTCCACCCGAACCTGCGCAGCAATCCCACCAAGCTTCATTCTTTTTGGGAGAGATTAAATTAAATGTTTGTTGAGATGCGATATCTTGAATTTCGAAATTGCCATTTAAAAATGTTTCCATTTCGGTGAGTGGATAATTTTTTGAGAATTTTATTGTCGACCCAATTTCAGTAAAACCAAAATCTTTTGCTTGTAATTCTTTTTTTACATCCTCCATATAAGGAGATTTCACACGAATGAAAACAGCAGGTTGCACTTTTAATGCTGCAAACAAATCATCTTTATTAATTTCAGGTGAAATTTTTTCGATGAAAGGAAAATATTTATCTGCTTTAATTTCCGGAATCGGCGCATCAACTTGCGTTACCCATTCCTCATAAAGCGCATGCGTTATTGGGTCAACAGCTGCCGCCTGCACCACCAACGCTAATTGATTTTGCACTTCGTTTGCGCCTTTTAATCGGAAGTAATTAAATACCAAAGCACTATAAATTTTCCTATCGCGACTTCCGGCATTTTTATTTTCCTTAAACCAATTTTTGAGATATTGCTGTAATGATATATTTCCTTCGTAACCATTAATGAGGTCGATGGTTTTGAATAGGCGGACTTGTTGGTGCATGCCTAAAGGTAACGTTAATGTGCTAATGTGTTGATGTGCTGATGTGCTGATTAATGTGCAAATGTACCAATGTACCGATGTGCAAATGAAACAGCCGGGTACCGATGTGCTAATTGTTAATGTGCTGATTAAACAGCCAACTTCGCCTCTCCTTTTCTCCGCGTCTCCGCTTCTCCCTTTCTCCGCGTGAAACCCCTTCTCAGCTATTTGGTTCGGTGTTCATTACAAATGTCAACGCTCCCGAGGGGCATTTATTCACTTGGTCGATGATTTCTTGGGTGGTGGCGCCTTCGGGGTTAATCCAGGGGCGGATGCGACTGTTGAAAACGGTTGGGAGACCACGCACGCAATTGCCTGAGTGTGAGCACAATTTAGGTTGCCAAACAATTGTTACTTCGCCATTTGTGTATTTGAGTATTTCGCCTGCCATAATTTTAATTTGATTATCAAGATTACAACTTTTTTATAACGATAAAAAATAATTTGAGTTAATTTGTAGTCCGATGCAAAAAACTACTGAACAAACTTCTCATTATCGCCATTTAGAACAAATGAGCACTTCCGAATTATTGGTGAATATGAATAAGGAAGATCAAACGGTTCCTCATGCCATTGAAAAGGTAATTCCAATCATTGAAAAATTAGTAGATGAAATAGCATCACGTATGATAACCGGTGGTAGATTATTTTACATCGGTGCCGGCACTTCGGGTAGATTAGGTATTGTGGATGCCAGTGAATGTCCGCCCACATTTGGCGTACCTCAAGGGATGGTTGTGGGATTAATTGCAGGTGGTGATGCAGCCATTCGCAAAGCAGTAGAACATGCAGAAGATGATATCGAACAAGGATGGAAAGATTTGCTTGCACACGAAATAAATGAAAAAGATACTGTTATTGGCATCGCGGCCAGCGGAACAACACCCTATGTAATTGGTGCGTTAAAAAGTTGCCGTGCAAATAGCATTTTAACCGGATGCATTACTTGTAATTCCGGCTCTCCTGTTGCCGGTGAAGCAGATATTGCCATTGAAATAGTAGTGGGACCCGAGTTCGTAACCGGTTCAACCAGAATGAAAAGTGGAACAGCACAAAAATTATGTTTAAATATGATTTCAACTGCTGTGATGATAAAATTAGGTCGTGTTGAAGATAATAAAATGGTTAACATGCAGTTAAGTAATGATAAACTGATTGATCGCGGCACGAAGATGATAATTGAGCAAACAGGACTTGAATACGAAGCTGCAAAAGCGTTACTACTCGCTGAAGGAAGTGTTAAAAAAGCAGTTGATACATTTAAAAAGTGATTTATACACAATTAAAGCCGGAAAGTTCCTGAAAATAAATTTTTTTGTTTCCGAAATACAAAATAATTTTCCGCCGTTAGAATACTATGCAGGAACTGGAACCATTTTATAGCTGGCACGAATATTATTCATCGGAAGATGATGAGTTAAGTCCATTCTATGGCCGGGAGTATAATGAATTTGAATATACAAATTCTATCTACAATTTTTTTATTCATCCTCAATGGGATGATTTCGGTTCAGCAACTTTATACTTAAAAATTATTTATGCCGATTATGAAGACGGTGTTGTAATTATGGAATTTATTGGAGAGTGGAACGATTGTCTGTATAACGACATTATGTTTTTAAAACGGGATGTTGTTGATGAATTAAAATATCACGGCATCAACAAATTCATTTTAATTGGTGAAAACGTTTTAAATTTTCATGGCGGCGATGATGATTATTATGAAGAATGGTTCGATGATATAGAAGATGGTTGGATTGCTTGTATTAATTTCCGCGAGCATGTTGAAGAAGAAATGATTCGTTCGCATATCGATAGATATGTGTTATTAGGTCCGCCGTTCAATGATTTAAATTGGCGCACGCTGAAGCCGCAAGCGTTGATATTTTTGGTGGAGTCGGTTATGCAGAAGAGGTTGGGGTGAGGGGGAGGGATTTGTTGATTGAACAAAATTGAGCAAAATTGAACAAAATTGGGGATTGGATAACCAATGTAAATGTATTGAATCAATTACAACCCGAAGAAATGTTCGAGTAGTGGTTATTGCCTCCAGTTAAATATTTGGTAATTGAGCAAAATTGAACAAAATTGAACAAAATTTGGGGTTGGATTACCAATGTATATGCATAGAACCAATTGCATACCGAAGACATGTCCGAGCAGTGGTTATTGCCTCAAATAAAAAAATAAAATATCGGCAAAACCCTGCGAACGTTGATTGCAATAAATTATAATTCAGAATAAAATTGAATGCTACTAGGTTCTATTAACCTGATAATTCCCTCGTCCCATTTGTCGTAGGGTTTTGCCGGATTAATGATTTTTTTCGGGTAGCAATAACCGCTGCTCGGACATGTCGTTGGATTGGCATGAGAAGGTTTCACCAAAGTCATTTCCGAGCAGTGGGGAAAATCAACGTTACTAAATACATTACCGCCTTATCCCTTTCTTATTCAAAGTAGAAATATAAATATCGCGATTGCGGTTATGCTCTGATAGTGTTTTTGCAAATAAATGATATCCTGAGCCATCGCCGTTGGCGCACATGAAAATGTAGTCGTGTTGTTCGAAATTTAATACGGCATCGATATATACAATGGGTGGCATGTGAATGGGGCCGGGAGGCAGGCCGACATATTTATAGGTATTATATGGAGATTCAATTTCCAAATCGGCAAATAGAATGCGTTTAATTGCAAAATCGCCGATAGCAAATTTAACGGTTGGATCTGCTTCTAATTTCATGCCCTTGTTAATTCTGTTCATATATACGCCGGCAATACGATTTGCTTCATCTGAGGCCTTGTCGTTTTCGGAATAAACAATTGATGCTAAGATATATACTTCTTCGGTTGTTAATCCTATTTTTTTTGCTTTTGCCTTGCGAGTTTCCGTCCAAAAACTATCATGCTCTTTTGACATTCTTTTTATAAATCCATCGGCACTTGTATTCCAATATAACTCGTATGTGTTCGGAATAAACAATGTCATGAAATTATCTTTATTTAAACCAAGCGATGCAAAGTAAGTTGATGTATCGAAATAGGCTACAAAATCTGCAGAATCTGCAAGCAATTGCTCACCAATGCGTTGTGCAAAATCGCTTTTTGTACGAATATTATTAAAGGTAACATCAACGGGTGTTTGTCGCCCGCTCATTAATAAATTAACAATTTCACGATTGCTCATGCCGGGCTCGATAATATATCTACCTGCAATTAAATTGCCATCGAGGTTTTGTCTTTCTGCCCACCACGTAAATGAACTAATATTAGAAAACAAATTTGCTGCAGCAGCTTGATCTAATACAGATTGCAAACCATCATTTGGTTTAATAAAAAGGGATACTGCTTGGTCGGTTGCCACATTTGGCATCACAATTTTCTTGTAAGTGCTATATCCAAATATACCAACAGCTAATGCAATTGCGCCCAATACGCCAACTATTATCAGTATGGTTTTCCTTTTTATTGCCATTTCACGTGAGTGTTACCTGCAAAATTAACAAACACTCCGATAAAAAATGATAATAATAACAGGAAAGCGCCAACCATCAACTGTATTGCACATACTGCAATCGCATGGAATATGCAGTTCCGGGGATAGCACATGCACAATCAACCACCTTATTTTGCAAAGACGCTAACACATGGTCAGCCAAAAATGTATTTGCTGTACTTACTTTCGTGATGTGGATTTTATAATCCTCATCTACTGTAAATTGAATGGTTACAATTCCTTCCAGATCGAAGTTGGTAAATGGTGTTTCATGTGAAATCATTGCTATAATATCGCTTTTGATATCTTCAGCATTGCTTTGTTCATTTGAGGAAGCGAATAAACTTGTTGAAAGTAACATCGCCATAATTAATACTAAATTTTTCATACTTTAAATTTTAAATGATTTATTAAATAAATATTACATGACTTGTATACTTATTCCTTGATGCAAAGGTCTAATCTATAAGTCACTTGTATATGAGGGAATTATGACAAAAATGTTACATTAATATCTCTTAATTAATGTGAATATTATTTAAGATGTATTAATAGAATCGTGGTAAAAAATGTGAAAGAGAAATATAATTATATTGGTTGCAATTTTGAAAGAAGCCACAAAGGCGCGAAGGGGCTCAAAGGTACGCGAAGAAGGTGTAGACGGAATTTAAAATTAGTGTGATTTAATGAAAAGGAAGTATTAAAATATTACTGATACACAAAACCTAAAGACAAATATTTTTTTTCAAATAATTACTTCGTGTACCTTTGGGCCACTTAGCGACTTTGT
>JANMLV010000198.1:0-1659 GCA_031372705.1 Bacteroidota bacterium
TGTAGCCCCTACAGGGCTTGGATTCCGTTTGTTGGATGGCGGGTTACCAATCTGTCGCCCCTACAGGGCTTGGATTCCGTTTGTTGGATGGTGGGTTACCAATCTGTCGCCCCTACAGGGCTTGGATTCCGTTTGTTGGATGGCGAGTTACCAATCTGTTGCCCCTACAGGGCTGTGTTTCCGCGACCTGTGATATTATTCTACCAAATCATATTTCACATTTTGTCAAGCTAGTAATAATTCCAATCGGTGCACAGTCTCAGTCGGGTCTGCGACCCGACTGAGCATACGATAAAACCCATTCCGTCCCGATAGCTAGCGGGATCCGTTGAATCGAAGCCCATGCTGTCCGCGGTTCGGTCTCCTGAGCAACTGTCTTTAAAAAATACTCATTTTATCACCTAAATACCACATGGCTGCAGCCATAAATGTTATTGGCAGTTGTCGGAAGAAAATAAAATTATAAATGGCAGTTTGGTTGATGCGCAAGATAAAATAGACCAAAATCATCGCAACAGCGCTGCCTATTGTGCCAACCATCAACATGAATTCGCTGCCTTCCCAATGTAATACCTGAAAAAGAATGCCAACTAAACATACGCTCAACGAATTGCCGGCCGCCAATAAGGTAAATGTTTCAATTTTCGAAAATGGGGTTTCATTATCGAATGGCGATATCGTTTTAGGTACATCTTTTCCGGTGCTAAGTCCGAAAAATAAATAAATGAAAGCAAGTGTTAAAAAGGCAATCATTAAAATTAAATCGGAAAGAGGGAGGTGTAATAATTTAAGTATCATCCCAATTATCACCAACCCGACAATGCTAAATTCAATATTCAGAAACCACTTTTTCATATGCTTATTAATAAGATACGAAAATAACCATAATTGTAATTTTTACCAGTCCGATTATTTATTGCCTCGGCTGTTAGCTCCGCGACTCCGCTTCTCTCTACCTCCGCGGGAACAAAAAAGGAACGCAGATAAAACGGATTAAACGGATTAGCGCGGATTAGTTTAGTGCTTGAATGGCAAATTAATATACCAGCAAATTGACTGCAGTTATTGGATTGAAAATTTGACAGGCAATCGATAAAATACATCTTTCGCTACATCAGCTTGCTTGCCTATTACCCAATCAGGGATGCTGCTTACAACACGCAATGCTTCAAAATCGAGGAGTGGAAATACAGGTAAATAAATACTTGCATTGCTAACAACACCCGCAGGCGATACCGTAAATTTAATGTAAGTTGTTCCCGTGATATTATTATCGCGAGCATCGCGCGGATACGCTAATTGCTCACCTAAATGTTGATATAAACTTTGATTACCACCCTTAAATTCAGTGATTTGATTTTTAATATCAAAATCTGCCGCATTTACCGGAGGTTTTCCATTGCCGGGCACACTGTTTAATTCAGAAACAATATCGCCTTTCTCATTATAAATTACCTGTCGCTCCGAAGTACCATCTTGGTTATAAGTAATCATCGTTTTTACTAAACCATTCGTAAAATAAGTAGCAATGGAACGCTTTACACCATTTTGATAATAAGTAGTAGATGAATCAATAAATGTACCTCTCACCATTTTAGTAATATTATGCAATGCACCATTATCGAATATTTACATTTTTATTATGATAATGGTGCATTG
>JANMLV010000235.1:0-1672 GCA_031372705.1 Bacteroidota bacterium
TACAAATGAAAAGATGTGTAACTAAATTTGGGAATGTAAAAACAAAGAAAATATTAATGCCGCTTTTGGGGTAATTTTACTTTATGACTCAAATTTATTTACACCAACATCAGGATTTTGTTTCCCTTCTAAATATTATAGAAGCAGAGACCGGAATATTAGCAGGATTGGTCGAGAAGGATTATTGGATTATGCATGTTTTATATTCGTTAAAAAAACAAGGGTATCAATTTGAACTAAAAGGCGGAACATCTTTGTCAAAAGGGTTTGGTATAATAGAAAGGTTTTCAGAAGACATTGATATTCATATCCACCCGGAAAATAATTTAAATATCAACCCGAATAACAGAAACAAACAAGCTCTTGAAGACAGAAAAGAATTTTATAATCAACTTACCCGTGAAATTTCGGTTGCTGGTATTACAACTATAAACAGGGATTTCGCGTTCGATTCCCCCAATTTATTAAGTGGAGGAATAAGACTAAATTATAATACGGTTGCTCCATCAATTGAGGGAATAAAAGAAGGCATTTTGCTAGAGGTCGGGTTTGATTCAATAGCACCTAATATGCCAAAAACAATTAGCTCATGGGCATTTGACAAAGCAATTGCGAAACTAGGTAATACAATAATAGATAATAGGGCCATTGATATTTTATGTTATCACCCAGGCTATACTTTTGTAGAAAAACTTCAGGCCATAGCTACAAAATATAGAAAGGAGCAAGAATCAGGAGAACGAAATAACAACTTCATGCGTCAGTATTATGATGTTACCGCTTTGTTGAACAACCCATTGGTTAATTCATTCATTGGCACAACTGAATACCACGCTCATGTTATTGAGCGGTTCCCTAAAGCCGACTTAATTGTGCCTCTATCACAAAATGAAGCATACTTAATTAATCATACACAAACATTTGCCGATTTTGAAAATAGATTTAAACAAACACAAGGATTATACTATAAAGGCCAGCCAAATTTTGAGGATGTTTTAAACGTTATTAGAAATAATGCCATGCGATTTTAGAACTTCATTACGATACTCTACTTACCAATACAAAAATTCCTAAAAATATTATCCAACAAATCCTCATTAGTCACCTGCCCCGTAATCTCACCAATTGCATTCAACGCATAACGTATCGACAGTGCCGTTAAATCGCCGCTCTCTTTGTCGTTGAGGGAGCGCATAACATCGGCTAAGGTGGCGCGGGCTTTTTCGAGGGATTCGAGGTGACGAGCGTTGGTTACTACGCTGTTTTCCATGTTGAAATCTTCATGTATGATTTTTTTATACATGATGGTTTTCAGTTCGTCGATGTTTGTTTTTTGGAGGGACGAAATGTAGGCATCGGGTTCAAATTCGAAAAATTGAGCGAGTAATTTTCCGCCTTCAGGGGTATCAATTTTATTGGCAACGATAATCATTCTGTCGCCGGCTTCAATTAAATTATCTAAATCGGTGCGCACGTCGCTGGCGGTCATTGTATTAACATCAAAAACGTATACCAACAATGTAGATGTTTTAATTTTCTCCATTGTTTTTGCCACACCAATTTTTTCTATTTCATCTTTTGCTTCGCGAATGCCGGCTGTATCTATTAATCGGAATATAATTCCGTTTATATTTAATTCTTCTTCAATGGTGTCGCGCGTGGTGCCGGGAAT
>JANMLV010000066.1:0-4589 GCA_031372705.1 Bacteroidota bacterium
TAAGCGATGCTCAATTTGGCGGATGGTATTATACCAAAGGTTTGGTGTATTTAAGATACGGTGAAGTAGAAAACTGTATTGGAATGCATAATTCTGAATCTTGTATATGGCCTTTGTCAAAAGCTGCCCAAAGTGTTAAAAAAGACGGTCCTACAATGGCTGCACAAGCATATAGTGATTGCTTAAAGTATGAGCCTGAAAATTTATCGGCTATGTGGCTGATGAATATTGCTTATATGCAATTAGGTACCTATCCTGAAGCAGTTCCTGCTGAATATTTAGTTCCACCTGCATCTTTCAAATCTGAATACGATGTGCCACGCTTTAAAAACGTAGCCATTGACTTAGGTGTTGATAATCCAAATATGTGCGGTGGTGTAATTTGTGATGACTTTAACAACGATGACCTTATCGATATTTTTACTTGCGGTTGGGGTTTACATGAAAGAAGTTTCCTTTTGTTAAATAAAGGTGATGGCACTTTTGATGATGTATCTAAAAAAGCAGGTTTAAGCGAATATCCCGGCGGTTTAATGATTCAACAAACTGACTACAACAACGATGGTTTCTTGGATGTTTGGGTTTCTCGTGGTGCATGGTATAGCAACTTCGGTATCTTGCCAAGTTCATTATTGCGCAATAACGGCGATACTACATTTACTGATGTAACACGTGAAGTTGGTATTTGGACTACCAGACCTTCTCAAGCTTCAACTTGGGCCGATTTTAATAACGATGGTTGGTTAGATTTATACATTGGTAACGAGGCTTCTCGTAAAGGTGATAAAATTAACGACTGCCATTTATGGATAAACGAAAAAGGTAAGTTCCGCGAAATTGCAAAAGAAGCGGGTATTAACGTTAACTCATTTGTTAAAGGCGTAACATCCGGCGACTATGATAATGATGGCGATGCTGACGTATATGTGTCTGCGAACGGTTTCACAAATTATTTGTTCCGCAACGACACTAAAAAAGGTAGCGCTAAAATCAAGTTTACAAATGTAACTAAAGAAGCAGGCGTAAGTGGACCAATTCAGAGTTTCCCATGCTGGTTCTTCGATTTTAATAACGACGGTTGGTTAGATATTATGAACTTCAGTTACAGTGCAAATATTTCTGACAATGATATTCCTGCCGAATACATGGGCAAGCCAACTGAAAGCGATAAAGCTGCTTTATATCGCAATAATGGCGATGGCACTTTCACAGATATCGCAAAAGAAACCGGTTTGGCTAAACGCACGTTCTTGGTAATGGGCTCAAGTTATGGCGACTTTGATATGGATGGTTGGATCGACTTTTATGTTGGTACAGGTAAGCCTGACATGCGCAGTTTAACACCAAACCGTATGTTCCGTAACGATGGTGGTAAATACTATCAGGAAGTTTCTACTGCTGCCGGTGTTGGAGTGTTACAAAAAGGTCACGAAATTTCTTTCGCCGATTTAAATAACGATGGTTATCCTGAAATTTTTGCGCAAATGGGCGGTGCCTACGAAGCGTCAGGATTCTATGATTGCTTATTCGAAAATCCGGCTTCATTCCAAAATAATTGGATTTCAATCGACTTAACAGGTACTAAATCAAATAAAATTGCACGTGGTGCAAGATTAAAAATTACAACTGTTGAGAACGGTAAAGAACGCAATATTTACGAATGGGTTACAAGTGGTTCAAGCTTTGGTGCCAACAGCCTTCGTCAAGAAATTGGCCTCGGTAAAGCAACTTCAATTAAACAAATTGAAATTACTTGGCCAACGAGTGGTATTGTAACTATACTAAAAGATGTGCAAATGAATCAATTTATTGCCGTAACTGAAGGCACTGAAGGATTTACACCAATTTTGTTAAAGCCTTTCGTATTCCAAAGTACACCTGAAAAATCGTTTACCCATAAAATGATGGAAACGATGGATCATGGAAACGACAGATATATGGATATGCAACATAACCATTAATTAATGCAAAATAATTTCAATGCCGGAATATGTAAATGTTCCGGCATTTTTATTTCAGCATGTTGAAAATCGGCTATTTTTTTAACACCAGTTTTCAATTATAGCGCAATGCGTAGGTTGCCATTTACTTAAGGCTTTACAGATTTTTACATTCAAGGAATTGTCATTTCTTACCATTCCGCAATTTGGTAACATAATTCGCAGTAAATTTGGTCAATGCAAAAACTTCATCATCTGCAAGTTACCTTATGCATATTGCTTTTAGCGATGATAGTATCCTGCGATAATGAACTGGATATTAATGGCGATTACATCGAAAAAGTAGTGGTGTTTGGATTACTGGATTATGCAGATGATACGAATTTTATTCGCATCGAAAAAACATTTCTCGAACCCAACACCAATGCCATGGTTTTGGCTGCCGATCCAGCTCAGTTATTTTATCAAGCCCATGAATTAGATGTTTATTTGGAACAATGGAAAGATAATGTCTTTATTGCAAGATTAACGGTTGACTATGTTGATGGCGATTCGTTAGGCCTCGAAAAAGAGGAGGGAACCTTCGCCACTTCACCCAATATTTTATATCGCATTACTGATCAGTTAGATAGTATGTCAACCTACAAATTATTTGCAATAAAAACAGCAACCGGCGATACTATTTCGGCTGAAACAAATATTGTACACGATTATTATTTATATTATCCTACTATCTCAAATACCTATATCAGTTTTGCCGATACAGGCAATATAACTTATACTTGTCATCAAGCAGTTAATGCAAAAATGTATGAGCTATGGATGGACTTTAATTATTACGAAAAAAATATCTACACCAACGATTCTGTTTTAATAACTTTAAAATGGCAAATATTTAATGGAAAAATTGGCGATAATATTGATGGTTACAGCAACATCAGTTATACGATACCACGACATTCATTTTATAACTTTTTAAGTGCTTCCATTCAGCCGAATGAAAATGTAATACGCACAGCAGTTGGCGTTAATTTTCATTGGTATGCCGGCGGCATTGAACTGTATTATCAGTATTTAAATATACTCGCCAACTTGGGCATTAACGAAGATTATATCTCTCCTGAATATACCAATATTAATGGCGGCATCGGTATGTTTTCATCACGACATGCCGAGCACGCAACGGCCATTAAATTATATGATAATACACTTGACTCCATCGCCTGCGGAAGCAAAACAAATAATCTGCAATTTGTTTCCAGCAAAACAAATCCGGCGTATCCGGGGTGTGGATTTTAGGCAAAGATGATTGTGTTGCAACTTTTTTGTTCTTTTTACGTAAAAAGGGGGGTGTTATGCAAATAGATACAACAAATTTTATAAAATCTACTGACCCTGATGAAGTTTATAACTTTGTTGCAGGAGCAAATTTTGCCATGAGGCATATAATTAGCGGGAATGAAAAAAAAGCTAAAAGTTATGGAGCTTCTTATCAATTCGCAAAAGATAATGAGCAAATGGATTCAAGTGAGTTCGCAACGGAGTCAGGTAAGCTTTTGAATGAATTGAGCAAATAGTAACTATTTATAATGGTAAGCGGCAAGAATATTAATATTGAAAACATTTTTTTAAAATGGGCAAAATGATTAATTTAGATATGACACATCTCAATATGAATAATTATAATCACGAGTCTGACGAATCTTCGCGCTTTGTCTTTATGAGCCGTGCTATTTTTGCGCACGACCTGATTTTGGAAGGTAATGCGCAAAGTGCTAACAAGATGTTTCCCGACGTATTTGATTTTGCAAATGATAACAAACACTTACAGCCCAGATTATTTAATAATGCTGTTTCAAAATTGTTTACTGGATTGTAAATTATTCCAATGCAGGTATAAGTAATTTATATTCAAATCGAATTTCTTGGTTAGGCGTCTTTTCTACAAATGCACCATTTTGTTTTAGTGACTATTAATAGTTATTAAATTTATTATAATTTTAACTGGTAATTAATTTCATCGTTTCAAAGGCTAAGTATGGCAGATTTAAATATTGCTAATTTTATACAAACAGAAGATTCTGTAAAGTTGCATCTATTCCTAACGGATTCGGCATTTATGTTCACTATGATTCGCGATGGCAATGATGAAAGTGCAAAAGTAATTAATCCTACTGCCTATCAATTTGCAAAAGATAATATAAAGATGGAAATGACAGAGTTTACCGCTAAAGCATTAGCATACGCCTATAATCGTAAATAATTAGAATTAGTATTGTTGTGAATTGCTTTCAAATTGAGTTTCGTATTTTTACATAAGCAACTGCGGTTGGTTCGTTAATACCTCCCTCACCGTTGTGAATTGCTTTCAAATTGAGTTTCGTATTTTTACATAAGCAACGATTTTGAAAACTGGAGAAAATACATGAATGTTGTGAATTGCTTTCAAATTGAGTTTCGTATTTTTACATAAGCAACTTAATGATTATCCGCTCGGCTATGCCATTGGTTGTGAATTGCTTTCAAATTGAGTTTCGTATTTTTACATAAGCAACTAAATTGAAAATGTCCATTACGTATAGTAAGTTCTGAATTGCTATCAAAATGAGTTTCGTATTTTTACATAAGCAACGAAAAAACAGTCCCACC
>JANMLV010000264.1:0-4177 GCA_031372705.1 Bacteroidota bacterium
ATATTCGTGCTACCAAATCAACATGAACCTAAATGAATTTCAAGGTGGTCAATTTCGTCCGGCCTCAGGTGGTCAATTTCAACCGGCCTGTGGTGGTCAGTTTAAGTCGGCGCGGGGTGGTCAATTTGACCGGCGTTTGCAGTTTAGCGTTGATCCATTCTTTAAAAAATTTCCATTTGAATCTCCTTACATTTTTTGTTCATCAAGTCCAATAGTTTTTTTGGATGACAATGGAAAAGACAAAACAATTATCCATGAATATGTTGATACAAAAACTGGTAACAAATATTTTAAAATTTCAAAAGTTGTTAATAATGAATTGTTAACTGAATCTTTTACTGTTCAACCTAATAATCCACATTCACAAGATGAATTAAATTATGCTTACTACGACTTCTCAGTTACATACACTCATTATATGGAGAACGGAATAGAGGTAAGTGTCGCAAAAGGTGAAAAAGTGAAAGGTGAACAAAGGGGGTTTGTTACTAAGTTGCCATCAGAGGAATTTATGGAAGCATTTGTAGGTCGACCTGAATATGTTGGGGTTAATTTTACCAGCTTTAATGGGCAAGGACAAGAATCAAAAAAAGGTACCATAGATACGGAAACCGTTAGTATTGATAATTTACTTGGATTTGTGGCTACTGCAGGAGTGGCGGCCGGAGCCTCACCTGGAAACTTTTTTGAAAATCTCAAGGTCGTCTTTGATGCCGCACAAATTGCTTATATTGTCATCCCTGAAGTTGATTACAACCAGGAAGAACCCTTATTTAAATGTGAATATGATAGTTGTGGCGATACAATAACTGAAATAGAAAAGGGCGCGCATGGAGGTCCATTTACAGAAATTGAAGTGATTCCACAAAATGAAAAGAAATAGTAAATGAAAATTCATCTAATTTTTATGCTCTTAATAACTCTTTTAGTTATTAATATAGGCTGCAAGAACCAGAGGGCCTCGAAATCTGGTCACGATAATATTATGGTAGACACTATTTATTTCGAGACTGGCGAAGTAAAGAAGATAAACCAATATAAGAATAATAACCTTAATGGCCTTTGTCTCACATTTCACACTAATGGTAGCATAAAATTTAAGTCCGAGTATAAATCAGGTGTGAAAAGTGGTAAAACCGAAATTTTTAACGAAAATGGCATTCTTATACAAAGTGGATATTACTTGGGTGGTCAACAGTTCGGGGGAGCTAACTTATATAATGAAGATGGCCAAATAATTTTGTATAAATGCACGGATTACTCGAAAAATATGTTTTTCAAAATTAATTATTTTGATCCCGATTTTGAAATTACTTCTTCAAGCGAACTGTTTAGCAGAATATTCTTCACCGCAATAAGTGATGATACTCTCATGAACAAAAAAGAAATATTTTTTTTAATCGCAGTTGCAGATCCACCTGGTTATACATTGAAGTTTTATCTACACGAAGTAACTGATGAAGGTAAAATAATTAGAACAAAAGAGAAAATGGTAGTCAACAATTCAGTAAACTTAAATAATTATTTTATTCATAAACAAGGTGATTTGAATTTATTGTTTGAAGCCTTACTTTATGACAGTAAAGGCCAATTAGTAAAAAGGGATACTTTAGTAAAACATTATTATGTAAAAAACTATAAACGACAATACTAACCAATGATTACTAAGGGGTAGTGAACTTTTATTATAATAAATTGATAATTTTGAATATGACTAAAAAAATATTGAAAGGCAACTACATTTACTAATTCTTTATGCATGGAAAACGAATCCCCCACTCTAAATAATTCAAAATCCAGACGTTCTGTCTCGTCCTGAAATACCTTGCACACACCTAAACCAAATTTGTACACAAATTTAACAAAAATCGTTGCTTGCCCTCCGGAACTAATTGCCACAATTCATGGTTCAAAATACTTACCTTTGCACCAAAATTGACATAATTTACAAACTATGAAAGAAGTATATATCGTATCAGTAGCCCGAACGCCAATCGGCAGTTTTGGTGGTGGTTTAGCAGCTTTAACAGCGCCACAATTAGGTGCTCATGTTATAAAAGCGGCTGTGGAACGCGCCGGAATTAAGGGTACTGATGTTCAAGAAGTGTATATGGGTAATGTATTACCCGCAAATATTGGTCAAGCTCCTGTTACGCAGGCTATGTTAGCAGCAGGTTTGCCTGATACGGTTAATTCGACAGGTATAAATAAGGTTTGTGCTTCGGGAATGAAGGCAATAATGATTGGTGCACAACAAATTATGCTTGGTGCAAGTGATATTGTTGTTGCAGGCGGAATGGAAAGCATGAGCAATGCACCTTATTACCTCGCAAAAGAGCGTTGGGGAGCAAAAATGGGCAATAGTGAAGTTATTGACGGTATTATAAAAGATGGACTTTGGGACCCTTATGGCAATAAACACATGGGTTCATGTGGCGAAACTTGTGCTCGCGAGTATAAATTTAGTCGCGAAGACCAAGATAATTACGCAATTGAAAGTTACAAACGCGCTGCTGCAGCCTGGAAAAACGGTTCGTTTGCCAATGAAGTAGTTCCGGTTGTTATTCCTCAGAAAAAAGGTGACCCAATTGTTGTTGCTGAAGATGAAGATTATACAAAAGTAAAATTTGACCGCGTGCCTACGTTGTCGCCGGCATTCGAAAAAGACGGAACTATTACTGCTGCTAATGCTTCAAACATTAACGATGGTGCATCTGCCGTTGTTTTAATGAGCAAAGAGCGTGCAGAAGCTATGGGCATTAAGCCTTTGGCAAAAATTTTAGCATTTGCCGATGCACAACAAGCACCGGAATGGTTTACTACCACTCCCGGTAAGGCAATGCCAAAAGCTATTGCTGCTGCAGGTTTGAGCGTTTCTGACATCGATTATTTCGAAATAAATGAAGCCTTCGCAGTTGTTGCTTTGGCTAATATGAAAGACATGGGCATTAGTCACGACAAAACCAATATTTATGGCGGTGGTGTATCCATTGGACATCCAATTGGCAGTTCAGGAGCTAGAATTACCATCACCTTGTTAAGTGCATTACAGAACAATAATGCCAAATATGGCTGTGCCGGTATTTGCAACGGTGGCGGTGGCGCAAGTGCCATTGTTATTGAAAGGATGTAATAAAATGTGCTGCTTGTGCTGGATTTTGTTGTTGGAATGGACAATTAACAATCTATAGCACAATAAAAAGCGATAAAAAACCATTTATATGCCTGAGTTTTGTGCTCAGGCATTTTTATTGATATTATTAGCTTATGCAGAAATTAAACATCTTATTGTCGGGAATATTCATTTGTATTTGTCTGCAAATGTCTGCACAAGAGGAAATAAAAGGCATTACACCCGAAAATTTCCTAAAATTGCAAGCCTATGAGGACACCTTGCAGTTTTTAGGTGATTCTGCCGTTCAAAGTCGCAGCTGGGAAATTCGCGAAACGGCTACTATTCAATTCCTGAAAAAATTAAAACAAGCGTTGCTTATAGAAAACAGCTACCTCTACCCTTTCGATTCCATTAAAACCATGTCGATTGTGCAACCTGAAGATAAAGCATTTAGGATTTTAACTTGGCAACTAGCTATGAAGGACATGACGCATCGATATTATGGTACCATTCAAATGAACAGTCCGCAATTAAAAATGCATCCATTAATCGACATGAGTTTGTTTATTAAAAACGAACAGGACACCCTTTTATCTGCTAACAGTTGGTATGGCTGTTTATATTTTAATGTGGTTAAAAAAACGTATAAGCGCAACACTTATTATTTACTGTTTGGGTGGGATGGCAATGATATGTTTAGCAATAAAAAATTAGTTGATGTATTAACATTCGACAAAATGGGCACGCCGATGTTTGGGTATCCGATGTTTTTATTAAAAGATGACCCCGACCCTAAAACCCGCATTATTATTGAGTATAAAGAAGATGCATCCCCTGCAATGAATTACGATGAAAATGAGAAAATGATTATCATTTCTTATTTACGTCCCGAAAATCCGATGTCGGAAGGCATTTATTTTACATATATACCTGATGGCACTTATGTTGGATTTTATTTCAAGAAAGGTATGTGGCGTTTTCAGGAAAAAGTGTTTGATGATGTATTGGAACAAGCGCCTGATAATACACCGAAGCGCGATGGTGTAGACCCGAATATTTACA
>JANMLV010000265.1:0-6619 GCA_031372705.1 Bacteroidota bacterium
ATATTCGTGCTACCAAATCAACATGAACCTAAATGAATTTCAAGGTGGTCAATTTCGTCCGGCCTCAGGTGGTCAATTTCAACCGGCCTGTGGTGGTCAGTTTAAGTCGGCGCGGGGTGGTCAATTTGACCGGCGTTTGCACTATACCTACATCAGTAAATTTTTAATTAATTTAAATCTTACCTATTACTTAAATCTGAATCCAAATCCTAAACCGAAAAAATTGTTTATTGAAGGGCCCGGCAACGCAATAATTAACGAGCCTTTATCATACTTCATCCAAGTTAATCCGCTGCCACCATAAATTGTAAATAAAATACTTTCTGAAATATCAGCAGAAAATCCTATACCTATTCGTTCATCAAAAATATGATATGCCCCAGTTAGGTGTTCAAAACCAATATAATATTGATAATAAGGATTTGGATTTATGATGGAATCACTCGAAAGGTCGGCAAGGTAATCTGCTCTTAAAGGGCAGTGAGAATATTCTGAGGAAATCATTAAATAAGGTTGAACCCTCAAATTAGTCGTGAAAAAGTACTTATAATTAACTTTTACTGCTAATGATTCCTTAAAATTTGTTGGGTGTAGATTAATCCTATCCAATGGTTCAGAGGAAGATTTAGGATCATTAATCCTCAGACCTACAGAAAGTAGATGCATGTCAAATTGTTTACCTATAGCAAGTCCAATGTTTGTGCTATAGGTGGAAACATTATAATCAAGCCCTAAGACGACTTGCCCTTGAACTAAAATGTTACACATCGTGAAAAATGTTAGAACAAAATATTTCATAATTCGTCTAAGGTAAGTTTTAAGTAAGATTTAGATGTTTCAAATTCCTTATCAATAAATGTTGGGGGAGAATAGTTACCCGAATAGGTCATACAAGCTCCTGAAGTAGGATCACAGAGGTACCATTCATGGTCTAAAGCCATTTTGCCTCTAAATTCTAGATCAAATCCATCGAATGGAACAGTGCCAAGAAATTCCCATCCCCCATACCAATCTCTTTCCCAAGTATTAAAATAATAATGAGAAAAATATGGCTGAACATTGGGATTATTTCCTGAAAATGGCCAGTTTGCGAAATGCTGTCCTAGCGTCAAAATATCACCAATTTCATAGGATTCAACATCACGCACAAGTCTTTCCTCCCATTGCGCCCATGATGGGTCCGGCCAACGTGCTGTGCCTGGATCTAAGAAAAAAATAAAATCATCACCATTATAATCAACACCAACACCAGCTATTGAATATTCCGACTTACCACTACTTTCATATCGGTAGCCGGTTTTAATTTGAATTTGGTTAATTTCTAGTTGATATGAATTACTAACTTTAGCATTAATCGATGGATCATGTGAAAGACCTAAATCGAGTGGTTGTGAATCCCGATTTGATAGTGGGTCTAAGTAAATAACACGGGTAGGTTTCCCAGAAAGCCTGCCAACTGTTTCTTCTTCGGGAGATAACCCAATTACAATAATAGGAATATCAGTTTCTAAAGCTTCTTGTTCAGATAAAATTATTTCATAGGTATTCAAGTTCTCATCGTTATAATATGCAAATATGCAGTCCTCGATTCCCATAATTTGATTATCTTCTACTTCAATCCCTGGCGTAACTATAGGAGATAAATTAAAATCCGCATTTTCAAAATTATACAAAAACAACCGTGAATCGTATAATTCATTTTCAATTGCATAATTACTCAAGTAATCTTCAATATCATCATTTGTGCGCAAACCATTTGAAGCTGTTGAGCTGATAGCTGAGGATAAATCACTTTTAAAATTAGGTACATCCTGTGTTAAATATTTAAATTTTACCATCCGATCACCTACATCACTCTTAGGTGCAACAGAGATAATTTCATTTATATACGATTTATCTTTTATCATGGAATTGAGGGCAGTAGCCAAAATAAACAATTTCTCATTAGCAATTGTCCGTTCATCACTACCCTCGTAAATGGGAATTTCATCCACTGGATCAATATTCAATCTAAATCCATCAATAGTTTGTATTGCGGACATTGAATTGTCTTGCGAATCTTTGCTGCATGATTCAGTGGAAAATAATGCAATAAAAAACAATAGACCAAAGAGAACAGGGGTCAGTCTAGCCAACCTGCGGTTCATAAGATTTCTGAGTTTCACAATTAAATTTAATGTGTTTTTTTGTGAAAAAAATATTAGTTTTGTTATATTTGAAGTTTTCGGCAATAAAATAAGGACTCATTTTTCAAATTTTAAGCTAACTCCAATAATCCATTCTCTTTAAACCAAATGGAATAAATTAGGGTTAGCAGATAATTATTTTCTAATTGATAATTGTATGTTATTTTTCTTCATGAGAGCCACGTTTGTGGCTCTGTCTTCAATTTGTGTTTTGTGTTTCATGGTGAAATGTATTATGTTTTCGAATATCTTAAACAATAGTAAAGAGGTTATTTTGTATTTCCAAATTTTTTACAATATATTTTTATTATTTTTTAAAATATACCTAATCATTACTCAATTATAGTGAATGATGAATAATATTAATAAGAAGGGAATTTGTTAAAGGTCGTTGCAACAAAATCATAAAAGGGGAGAAAAATTAATTTCTTACCTCTATTTAATTTACTAAATGGGGCTTTACGTTCCTTTGAAAAAAAATCCGCAAAGCTAGTATTTCGAAGCTGAACTGCAAGGAACTACGGCATAAACACAGTGCCCACGCTCATTCCCCACGATTTATTCCGTTCCTCCTTGCAGTTCAGCTTCTTCATACTGTAATTCTGCTTTCTTTTTTCTTTTATCGTTTTCTTTTTTCTTTGAAAAATATCCATCAATATTTCTTTAAAATAATAATTAAATAGTTGAAGGGTATTTATTACCTTAAGACTATATGACACCAAAAACGAACGCATTACAATTTATAATCTGGTTAAAATATTCCATTTAATGTCCATTAAATTCAATTTTTATTATAAATTGCCACAAATAATTATACATATAGTAATCTGATTCACTATAAATAGTGAATCTATTGCATTTTTGATAAATTAATCGAATAACTGAATTATGCTGTTTAAATTTGATTCGCATATGGGTACTTTTACAATTTTGTTAAGGCGCAATTTCGAATATCAATTTAATCTTAAATCTGGTAATGGTCAAGTGATTCTTACAAGTGAGGGATATACTTCTAAATCAGGATGTAGCAATGGAATTGCTTCTGTTCGGATTAATTCAAAAATTGACGGCAATTACGAAAGAAAAATGTCCACGAATTACAAATATTATTTTACTTTAAAAGCCGCAAACGGATTAGTAATTGGGACGAGCGAAATGTATGAAACTTCAGCTGGACGGGGCAACGGAATAGATTCTGTTAAATCAAATGCTCCTCATGCACTTGTTGATGACACTACAATTTAATTTATTTGCCAATTATTATAGCTAATTACGTCAACAATTACATATTGCAATACTCAGTTTCATTTCCTAGTTCATTTAAAACAATTCATACTTTCTAGGGCATATTAAATGTGAATGTATATTTGTGATTTTTCAACTTTCAATTGCATCTCTATAAGTCAAAAAAATAGAAAATATTTATTCAACAATATAGAATCCCATGACAGATAAATTTTTCGAACATCAGACAATTTCTTCAAAAATTAAGGCGCTTATTGTATCAGATTATTTCCCTAAATACTGTAAAATCCTTCTAAAATATCCTCAAGAAAAAATAAGATACATTGATCTTTTTGCTGGCCCGGGAATTTATGAAGATGGATCGATTTCAACACCTATTTTAGTTGCAAACGCTTGTTATGCAGATTCTATCTTAAGGTCTACTGTCGAGCTTGCATTCAATGACAATGTGTACTGTTCAAAATTAAAAGACAATTTTGAACAAAATTATCCGATTGGCTCATTTGCCAATGAGCCTCACTTTGGAGATAAAACTATTGGCGAAGATCCCTTTATTAATGATTTTCTTTGCCGACAGCATCCTGACAAGAACCCACACCCTAGTCTATTATTCATTGACCCATTTGGATACAAGGCGATAGAAACAAATGTTTTGACTAAATTTTTAAAAAATTGGGGCAATGAAATTTTCCTCTTTTTAAATATTAAGCGCATTCATGCAGCAATTGAAAATAATAAATTCGATGAATTGATGTTAAATATTTTTCCAACTACTATAAATGAAGTTAGGAAAAATAGGAAATATACTTCTAGCGTTGAACAAAGATTGTCACTAATAGTTGAAAGTTTGAAAAAAGAATACGAAATTGTAGTTCCGGGTGTATTCTTTACAGCGTTTAAATTTCAGGAAGAAGACAGTATTGCAACTAGCCATTATATTATTCATTTTACGAAACACCCACGAGGGTACGAATTAGTGAAACAAATATATTACGATTTTGATAATATTGGATCTACTCTCGAACGCGATGGAACATACACATTTGATGCAAAAAAAATGGATGCTATTTCTACAAACACATTGCAATTTGATGACGAAAATATCTCTGCTCTTAGCGAAGCACTTAAAAAACACTACACTGGAAGAAAAATTTCTGCCGAATCACTATTTTATGAACATCAAAGCGAAACTAAATATGCAAAGAGTCATTATACTAGCACTCTGCGGTTTATGGTAGAAAAGAGCATGATTACTTCGACATTTATCGACTCTGGCAATCATAGCGTTTCCGTTCTTATCAGTAAATTTTGTATTTTGCAATTTTAAATTATGGCAATATCTTCTATTGAATGGACAGAAATGACATGGAACCCTACAACTGGTTGTACAAAGGTATCAGCTGGCTGTAAATATTGTTATGCTGAAGTAATGTCAAAACGACTTCAAGCAATGGGTCAAGAAAAATATATCGATGCATTTAAGGTAAAACTTCACCCCGATTCGTTACTTGTTCCTTACACTTGGAAATCCCCTAAAGTAGTTTTTGTAAATTCCATGAGTGATTTATTTCATAAAAAAATCCCACTTGAATATATACAAAAAGTGTTTGAGGTAATGAATGATAACCCTCAACATGTTTTTCAAGTTCTAACAAAAAGAGCAGAACGTCTATTTGAGCTACATAAAAATTTAATTTGGTCTCATAATATTTGGATGGGTGTATCGGTTGAGGATAATAGAGTTGTTGATAGGATAGAATTTCTAAAAAAAACTGGTGCTAAAGTAAAATTTTTATCACTTGAGCCTCTGATAGGCGAATTAAAGAATTTGAAATTAATGGGAATAGATTGGGTTATAGTAGGTGGAGAAAGCGGGCATAAAGCTAGACCTATGAATCCTGAGTGGGTTGAAGAAATTCATAAACAATGCAAAACTTCTAACGTTGCATTTTTCTTTAAACAATGGGGAGGAAAAAATAAAAAAGCTGCGGGAAGAACTTTGCATGGTCGAACATATGATGAAATGCCAAAGGTCAATGAGATTAAAAAAAATTCAAAATAAATTATTGATTTATTGACAAACCAACTATGCTTTTAAAAGTAATTACTAAACAGATTAAAATTCTTACATACGTAATTAAAATAGTTACATCCAACAACAATAAAAAAGAGCCTGCACCAATATTGGTAACAGGCCCTAGACAACGGAACACAAGCAAAGGGATTATGTGTTCCTTCCTTAAACAACAACCTAAAATTTTACTCAATTGGATTTGGCATCTACTGATTCCGCATCATCGGGTGCATTTGAAAACTGCACATTGAGGATATAGTCCACAGCTCTTTGCGCCTTGGAACTTGCAAAAAGGAGGAATCTTTTGTCATCCTTCAATTTACTAAGCCAACTGGCAATGTATGCCACATCATTTGCAAAATGTCTCATGGAACCTCCTGTATGCGAGGATAGGAAACATGCTCCGATCTGGGCTATTAATTCTTCCTCGGAATAAGGTTCGGAACCATATTTTTCATGGCTCATAACTGATTCTCTTTTTAACCGTTTTTCATGTCCGGTAGAATGAATTAATTCATGAAACAAGGTTGTGTAATAGCTTTCACTATCAACAAATGTTTTCAACTTTGGCATATTGATGATGTCTGCTTTTGGGCTATAGTATGCACTTTGATCCTTATGCTGAATCTTTGGACTAAGTGGCATATTTTTAACTATCTCCTCACAGGTTTCTAATGGTTCATCATCATTCCATTTAAGTCTCGGGATTTTATCATCTGGTATATACACACATTGGTCAATGTTAAATACCGAATAATATCGGAGAATGCGTTTCACCTCTTTTTCGCCTTTTTCATCCGGCTCTCCTTCCTTTTGAGACCAGAATACGACAGGGCAGGCATGTTCACCTTTTCTGACCTTGCCTCCTAATTCGTTAATTTGTTTGAGGGTTAAGAATAAATTGTGAGAATAGCCAAGGGAGGCAAGCAGCAATACGTTTAGTCCACGATACGGACGACCTGTGACCATGTTTCTAGGAGGACCAGCTTCACTCCAAGGTTGTCGCCACGGAACCACGCCCTTTTCCAATTGTTCAATAATACGGTTGTTTACAATCGTAAACACATCCATTTTGGTTTGACTCGATTGATCTGTCATAACACATAGTTTTTAA
>JANMLV010000266.1:0-28704 GCA_031372705.1 Bacteroidota bacterium
CCGCAAGTTCTCGTTCATAAGCATCATAACACTTTCTGTGTTATTTGCCATTGCATTAAAATACTCAGTATGACCGGGATATTGGAAACCTACAGTATGTAAATTGTTCTTGTTGATGGGTGCTGTAACTAAAGCATCAATTTTACCGCTAACTAAATCTGCAGTTGCCGTCTCTAAACTTATTAAAGCTGCCTTTGCACCAACTTCTGTTTCTTGTCCCGGAGTCAGAATTATCTCTTCAGTAATGCAATTGATAATATTTACTGCTTTTGGGTTGGCTTGCTCTGCGGTATTGCAGTTGCTATAACTAAACCCTTCGGCATTAATCATTTTTTTATAAAATGAAATGATTCTATTTGAGCCGTAAATGATAGGCGTGCAGATGCTTAAAATGCGCTTGTCTTCCAATGCCTTTATCAGCACCTCCGGTCCGATGCCGTTAACATCGCCCATTGTAAACCCTATTTTTATCTTAGTATCCATTAATCGGCAAATATATGAAGTGCGAAGTTAAGCAATTGGTATGAGGATTTTCGCGCATGAGGTAGAATTGGCGATTATCTATCGCCTTGCAACAATTTGATTTAAGTATAAAAAAGTAATGTTTCTGAAAAAACATAGTGAAGTTTCTATCGAAGCACTTGCACTTGTAATTGCAAAAGTAACATTATGCTAAAATAAAATTAATGCGTTCATTTTTGACATAAATAAAATCAATCTTTCAATTTGTATAATCGAATATAAAAAAATCCGCAAATTTAATTTGCAGATTTTTTTATATGATTTTATTTATTCAATAACAATTATTTTTTCAGTTGTTGTGTCAGCGAATTTAAAAGCGATATAATATACTCCAGGCAATACATTGAGATTGAAATTTATTTTATTGTTTTGAAAATTAATAATCGATGTGTTTTCATAAACAATTTGTCCTGTTATATTTATTATTTTACAATTTATTTCTCCTGAAAAATTATTTATCGCCACCATAAATTCGCCGTTTGCAGGGTTGGGATAAATGATAATATTTGATGCGTCGATTTGCATGATATCAACTTCTTGGCAATCGCCGATAACAGCTGCAGATGTTACACTACAGCCTGTTGCTGTTGTTAGTTCAACACTGTATTCTCCTGCTTCAACAATTACTAAGGTGTCATTAATTTCGCCCACGATTTCGATGCCATCTTGAAACCAAGTGTATGTTGCACCGGCAACTGATTCGATGCTTAAAATACAATTTGAATTGGTAATAATTGGCGTTGCAGGACTTGGGCTTACCAGTATTGAAACAGATGCACAAGTTGTAGTGCCACATTCGCCAATTGCCTGCACAAAATAAACTGTATTTTCGGTAGGGTTTACTGTTATGGTTTCCCCGGTTCCTATTGGTAATCCGGTGCAATCAGTTGCATACCAATTCCAAATTGCATCAGTGCCTAGCCCACCTCCATCAACACTTAAAACAGTGCTTTCACCCGGGCAAATAATTGTTTCTGAAGCATTAATGGCATCAGCAGGTATTGAAGGTGCGCATTCGGTGTAGGCACAAATTGAAAAATTGCCAAAAGCATCATCACCTACTTCCCACAATCGCAGTAAAAAAACCGTTCCGGGAGCGGCAGTTATCGTAAACCCGGGCATTAACGGTGCATAAATACTTCCATCAGCAACACATCCGTCAGGGTAACCTCCTAAATCAGTGCAAATACCGGAATAAACTTTCATTCCCATGTCTTCAATAATATCGCCGTCATCGGTATCTATAATTACATAACCTTCAGCGGGAATAGTTACACTAAACCACACATCTCCCGCACTTTCTCCATCACAACCCACCGGCGGAATAACAGAATTAATTGCACCAATGTTAGTAGCATCCATCAAAACACAATTTGCGTTAACAGGAATATTTATTGGTGAACAAGGCCAATCATTTGCAGGTGGTAATTCACAGCCGCCTAAACATGCGGCTGCATTCACTTCATCAAAAATTAAATCACCGGGTAAATCACCAAAACCAAATGAAAAGTTTTTACCGTAACCGGTTAAATGACAATAGCTCATTATTGTGCCTCCATCAAATGGCGTTGGCCCCGGGGCGCAGCCGCCTTCTGTTGTATAGCAATCGTCAATTGCACCGCCCGGCCATCCGCAATTATGCGTATGTGGTGATCCTAAGTTATGTCCCATTTCATGTGTAAATACATCGATAGTCCATGAATAAGTTGGGAAATCGTAATAAAAATTATAAATATTACTATATGCATAATTATAATCAGAACATAACGCAGGTAGCCAAGCTACGCCGCCTAAATTTTCATCATCGTATGTAATTAAATGCGCTAAGTCTCCATCAAACGAAGTGCGATAATCTTGAAATGCAACTAATGCATCATATGATGATGAAGTCGGGTAAGGGTCTTCTGTAGTCCACACAAATATTTCAGAAATAATTGCAGTTATTCCTTCATTAAAATAAATTGTTGACGATACATTAAATAAGCCCACAATTTGATCAGCAGTTTGAACAATACCACCTTCATCTTGAAACATTTCATAATCAGCTTCGATAAATACACGCACACATGGTGTAATGTCTGCTACATCGGCAGGTCCTGCAGGCATTGGTATCAATGCTTCTTCATCAATAGTGGCACAATTCGTTAAGTTCGGAATTAATAAATCATTGTCGTTGTAAATAATATGTGTTGATGAAGATTTTAACTTTGCAATAACAATATTTCCAATTTCGGGAGATGATATAATGCCCAAAATTTCATCCTTATAAAAGCTCAATGCAACTAACGATGCATTATTATTTTTAATAATTCCACGATAATGGGCACCACCAAAATATAATTCAGTATTCCCATTTGAATTAGTTACTTTTAAATTTGTTGTATTTATTTCGGACGGAAATAATTGCACAGTAATTGTTGTATCATGCATAGGAATTACAACTTCAATAAATGGATAATGTGCTAGCATTATTTCTTGAATTTGCATCGTATCTATAACAAAATAATTCGCATTATTCACTACAGTTTCAAAAGTATTTACAGCAAAAGTATTTGCAGTAAATGGGTTGAATTTATGCGGTGTAGCATTGGTTAATTCAAGATTTTGAACAACATTCGATAATGGTGTTTGAAATTCAGCAGCTGTTTGAGCAGTAATTATTTCGCCGATTAAAAAGCAAATTAATAATAAGGAAATTCGAAAAAATGACATAAATTATAATAATTAGGTAGAGCAAATATACCCGATTTTCGCAATCCGGTATTTATATAATAGGCATAAATTGCAGCACCTGTTCAATGGTTTTCATTTTCCTATCTTTTTAATCCTTTTCTTTGCATCAACTTATGAGCAATCACTTTCATCACAACAAGGCCTTTGGTCAACATTTTTTAAAGAGTAACGACACCGCACAAAGCATTGTTGAAGCACTTCAGCCCTTAAGTCTTGCGCATAACATTCTTGAAATTGGTCCGGGTTTAGGCGTGTTGACTCAATTTTTGGAGAAAATTGAAGGAAAATCATTGTTTTTATCCGAAGTAGACAACAGAATAATTGAAATCTTAAAAAAAGATAGGGGTTTTTCACCGGATCGCATCTTAGAAGGCGATATCATAAGGATTGACCCAACTAAATATATTGATGGTCCTTTTGCCATTATAGGTAATTTCCCATATAACATTTCCTCACAAATTCTTTTTAAAATGATAGACTTGAAAGATCGTGTTCCTCTTTTAGTTGGTATGTTTCAAAAGGAAATGGCACAGCGTGTTGCAGCAAAACATGGGAATAAAGATTATGGTGTAATTACCGTATTGGTTCAGTTGTATTACGACTGTGAATACCTTTTTGAACTGCCGCCTGAAGCATTCGATCCGCCGCCAAAAATTCATTCTGCAGTAATTAGGTTAACGAGAAAAACAACACCGGTTGACTTCGATGAAAAACTCATCAAAGTGATTGTTAAAGCGGGTTTCAATCAACGTAGAAAAAAACTGTCCAATTCATTGTCACCTGTACCGGGGGCAAAGGATGCGGTTTCAGTGCTTGGTTTTGCCGACAAAAGAGCTGAACAGCTAAGTGTGTCAGATTTTATTTTACTCAGTAATACACTAAAACAAGATTTAACAACTATTAAGTAAGTTATGGCTACTAAAAAGGTGATTATAACCGATTATTTGCATCCGGTGTTAGCTGAATGGTTAATAAGCAAAGGGTTTCAAGTTGATATTTTACCTGATATTAGTAATAAGGAATTGTTTGCCGTTATACATCAATACGACGGTCTGGTGCTGAGCACTAAAATATTGGTAACACCCAAATTGATTGATGCTGCAGTAAATCTTGCGTTTATAGCCAGAGCAGGGAGTGGTATGGAAAATATTGATGTGGCTTATGCGCAGGCTAAAAATATTATTGTAATTAATTCTCCGGAAGGTAATGCGAATGCAGTTGCCGAGCATGCAGTTGCCATGACTTTGTCTTTGCTCAACAATATTGTTCGAGCAGATCGGGAAATAAGAGGGGGCATTTGGCTACGCGAAGAAAACAGAGGTGAGGAGATTTCCGGAAAAACCATCGGTATAATAGGTTTTGGCCATACAGGCAGTGCGTTTGCCGAGAAATGGAAAGGATTTAATGTAAACATTTTGGCGCATGATAAGTATAAATCCGGCTTCGGGACTGATTTTATTCAAGAAGTCACAATTAGGGAGATACAAAACCTAGCAGACATCATTTCATTCCATTTGCCGCTTAACGATGAAACACACCATTATTTTAACAGCACTTTTCTGAATGGTTTTGAAAAGAAAATTTGGGTAATTAACACCTCAAGAGGGAAAGTAGTTAGCACAAAAAACTTGATTGAAGGCCTCGACTCCGGAAAAATACTTGGAGCTGCCCTCGATGTGTTCGAAAACGAGAAATTTTATCAGTTGGAGGGCGAAGATTTAGAATTAATGCAAAATTTATCAGGTAGACACAATATTATTCTTACCCCTCACGTTGCCGGTTGGACACATAGTTCACACTATAAATTATCCCAAATTCTGGCTGAAAAGCTTGATGACATTGATATTGCAAGTAGAAAGTGACTGTAATATGATAGTAATCTGACTTGATGGTGACGATAAATTTTATTTACAGATATACTTTTGTTTTCGAATATTTACATAATTTAGCGACTCTTAACAAATTTTAAACTTTAGGTCTATGAATAAACTCCTTTACGCACTCGTCGTATTTGTAATGTGTGTGAGTTCTGCAATCGCTCAGTCCGGCGAGATTCAGGGAAAAGTAGTAAACGGCAAAAACGAAGGTATACCCTTCGCTAACGTAGTAGTTTACAAAAATGGAATCCTAGAAACCGGTGCAACTACTGATTTCGACGGAAAATACTCTATTCCTGCTCTTCAGCCCGGAACTTACGAAGTAGAAGCCTCTTATGTTGGAATGAAGCAAAGGCTTACCGGCATTGTTGTTTCACAAGGTATTGTCTTTTTACCTGACTTTAATCTAAGTGAACAAGTGCTTGAAACCATTGTAATTAAGTATGAAGCACCTTTAGTAGATAAAGGTAATACTAGTACCGGTGGTGTAGTAACTAAGGAGGACATCCAGAAAATTGCTACACGTAACGTTACATCTATTGCCGCTACCAAAGAAGGTGTTTATCAAAGTGATGAAGGCGCAGGCCTTAGCATCAAAGGTTCTCGTGGTGACGCAACCGAATTTATTATTGACGGTGTGCGCGTTTCGGGTTCTTTGAAGTTACCGCAAGATGCCATCGAGCAACTTGAAGTAATTACCGGTGGTGTTGACCCAAAATATGGTGACGCTACAGGTGGTTTCATATCAATTACTACACGTGGTCCCGCAAAAGATTATAACGGAAGTATAGAATTAGCTTCGTCACAGTATTTAGATGATTATGGCTATAACTTGGCTTCTGTGTTCTTAACAGGTCCTTTTATTGTAAAAAATAAAGGCACTGACTCCGCTCAAGCGAAATTTGGCTTCTTTTTAGCCGGCGAGCTTGAAATGGAAAAAGATCCTGACCCTGCTTCAATAGCTAACTATAAAGTGAAAGACGATGTAATGGAAAGTTTGTCGGCAGATCCACTTCGACCATCAATCAGCGGACTTGGATTCAACAAGAATTCAGAGTTCGTTACAATGGATGACCTTGAAGAAATTGGATATAGGCAAAACACTAACAACTATGGCATTGCACTTTCAACAAAACTCGATTACAAATTTTCAAGAAATACAAACGTTCAGGTTGGACTAACTTGGAGAAAATCTCATGCTGACACTTATAGTAGGAACTTTGCATTATTTAATTCAGAAAATAATCCGGTTGATGACCAAAATACTTACCGCGGTTATATTCGTTTCACCCAACGTTTCCCTGAAAAGAAAGCCGTTGAGGGCGATCGCTCAGTAATTGGTAACGCTTATTACGCTATTCAAGCAGATTATACCAAATTCATCGCCACACGCCAAGATAGCGATCATGGTATGAACCCTTGGGCATATGGTTATATTGGACAGTACAATACCTTTAAAGCACCTGTTTATTTCTATAATACAGATGAAACAACAGGATTAACAGGTTGGACGCTTGCAGGTTATGCGGATACATTAGTTGAATTTACTCCCGGTGATGCAAATCCTGAATTGTCGGAATATACGACTGAATTTTATGAAGGCAGTGGAGCTTCACCTTCGAGCTTGTTCGATATTCAATTAGGTGGTGGTTTACTAAACGGTGAGTCTTCTTCACTTTTCCTATCTACATATAATATGTGGTGGAATAGCGGAGTGCCTTGGTTTAACTATTCGAAAACTAATGAAGATCAATACAGCCTTACCTTTAATTCATCTTTGGATGTGAAGAATCCAAATGGTAAAAATGCGTCTAAACACGCAATCGAATTCGGTTTTGAATTCCAACAGCGAATCGAACGTTTTTATGGTGTAAACCCGATTGGTTTATGGACAATTGCTCGTCAACTTACCAATAAACATATCTTAACTTTAGATACTGATAATCCGATTTTAATAATTGATGGTCAGGAATATACTTATGATGAGTATTTAAATACACCGGGTTTGTATTTCGGCGAATTTGATACTATTACTTATGACAGATTATTATTAGAAGATGACCAAGCTTATTTCGATCAGCAGTTAAGAGCTAAATTGAACGAAATGGGAATGAATGTTGGTGAATTAGATTACATCAACGTTGATAATCTTCCTTTAGATGTATTTTCAATGGAATTATTTAGTGCTGATGAATTATTAAATCAAGGTAGCGCTTTAGTTTTCTATAATGGTTTTGATTATTTAGGTAACAATTCAGGTGATGTTATTTCTTTCAACGATTTCTTTACGAAAGAGGAAAATGGAATTAAAACACGACCAATTGATGCCTTCAGACCTGTATATACTGCCGGTTATATCCAAGATCGTTTCAACTTTAATGATATCGTATTCCGTGTAGGTGTGCGTGTTGACCGTTACGATGCAAACCGCAAAGTTTTGAGAGATAAATATTCATTATATGATGTTTATTCAACATCTGAAGTTGATGGTGGTTTAAATCCAAATGGTGCTCACCCGGGTAATATTGGTGAAGACTATGTAGTATATGTTGATGACTTTAACAGTCCTTCACCTACAGTTGTCGGATATCGCGACGAGGATACTTGGTATAATGCTGATGGTCAAGAAGTTGCTGACCCTAACGTTATTGCTGTGAGTTCATCTACAGGAACAATTACACCGTATGTTATTGATCCTGAAGCTAACATTAAAGATGAAACGTTTGATCCAAACTCATCTTTTACAGATTATACGCCACAAATTACAATCATGCCAAGGATAGCTTTTTCATTCCCTATTTCTAAACAAGCGGATAAAGAAGCGTTATTCTTTGCACATTACGATATCTTAACTCAGCGTCCTCCAACAGGAACAGGTGCAACACCGGCTGATTATTATTTCTTCTTAGAAAATGCAGGTGCATTGTTAGATAATCCGGATTTGAAACCTGAAAAAACAATCGATTATCAAATTGGTTTCCAACAACAATTATCTGCATCTTCTGTAATCAAAATTTCTGCATTCTATAAAGAATTGCGTGATATGATTCAGATTATTAACGTGCCTTATGCTTATCCGCTTTCTTATACTACTTATGGTAATATCGACTTTGGAACAGTAAAAGGTTTAACAGTATCTTACGATATTGCTCGTAGAACACGTAACTTGAAATTATCTACCAGCTATACACTCCAGTTTGCTGATGGAACAGGTTCAAACTCTACATCTCAAATAAATTTAGTAGGTGCCGGACAACCGAACTTAAGAACTATTATACCTTTATCTTATGACTCACGTCATAGTGTTAAATTAGTAATGGATTATCGTTATGATGATCCGGATGGTTCACAGCCTAATTGGTTAGATAACGCAGGTTTAAACGTAACATTTAACTCACGTTCAGGAGAGCCTTATACACGCCAAGCAAATGCACTTCCAACTGCACAGTTTGGTATTGCTAACCGCTCAACTTTAGACGGTGCAATTAATGGTTCACGTTTACCATGGCATTTCCGTACTGATATTAAATTAGATAAAGCATTCTATTTTGGATTAGGTAAACAAGATCGCCCTGTAACTATGGATGTATACTTGTGGGTGCAAAACTTGCTTGATGCAGAAAACATCATAGCAGTTTATGCTTACACAGGAAATGCTTTAGACGATGGTTATCTTACATCTGCAGAAGGAGTTGAAGCTATTACAGCACAAGTTGACCCTGCAGCATTTACTGATTTATACACTATTAAAATGATGAACCCTGATAATTATAGTATTCCAAGAAGAATTCGTTTAGGTGTTTCATTTGATTTCTAAAAAAAAGTTAAACTGGTAGATATGTTAAAAAATAAATTTAATTGGATTTTAATGTTGTTCCTGCTTGTTGGTCTGAATGCTCAGGCTAAAGAGAACCTGGGAATAACAGGAAAGCGAACCAATAACTATGCAAAACTAACCGCTGGTTGTGCAGATGCTACAACTCAAGTGGACCTTGATATCAACAACGTTAGATGTCGTTTGTTGGGCGCAGGGGATTTCTGGTGGGATCTTCAAAACGATGCCAAATATGAAATTCCAAAGGTTGACCCTTCAACCGGCGCTATACCTGTAAGCTCAAGTTTCGCAGGTGCTTTATGGATTGGCGGTATTGATGCAGGTGGACAACTTAAAATTGCCGCTCAAACGTATCGTCAAAGTGGTAACGACTTCTGGCCCGGCCCGCTCGATGCTGACGGAACAGTTGAAGAAGCTACGTGTAACGCTTATGACCGTCACTGGAAAATAAACAGAACTGAAGTAGATGCTTACTTTGAAACTATTTTATCCTACGGAGGAAACCCCGGTGTAACAACTACCCCGGCTTTAATTCCTGAAGGCGAAATTCCTACAATTATCAGAGAGTGGCCTGCACTAGGCAACCCTTATGCAACAGGTAAAGCAGGTGAATTGTTAGATGTTCAAAAAGATTTAGCACCATTTGTGGATGTTGATTTTGATGGTATCTACTCTCCTCAATTAGGTGAATATCCTGATATTGATGGCGACCAAGCTATTTTCTGGGTGTATAATGATAAAGGTAACATCCATACTGAATCAGGTGGAGATGCAATTGGTCTTGAAGTGCAAGCTTTGGCTTTTGCTTTCCAAACCAATGATGAAATTAACGACATGACATTCTATCGTTATAAAGTAATTAACTACGCAACTACAACACTTGACTCAACTTATTTTGGTCAGTGGGTAGATGCCGACTTAGGTGCTTATGACGACGACTGGGCAGGTTGCGACACCTTGCTTTCTTTAGGTATGGTTTACAATGGAGATTTAACCGATGGACCAACAGCGCCAAACTATGGTGCAAATCCTCCAATTTTTGGTACTGACTTTTTCCAAGGTCCTATCAAATATATTTTAGATGGTGATGTGATTGTGGATAGCGTGCGTTTAGGCATGTCAGCATTCTTATATTATAATAACGACTTCTCAGTAATCGGTAACCCTGAGGTTGCTGCTCACTATTATGGCTATATGTCAGGAACTTGGAAAGATGGTTCTCCATTTACCAAAGGCGGCAATGGCTACGGTGGAACTGAATTGTCAAACTATATTTTCCCAAGCGACCCTTCTGACCCTACAGGTTGGAGCGAATGTACAGAAAGTAATCCGCCGGCCGACCGTCGTTACTTGCAGTCATCAGGTCCTTTCAAATTATTACCGGGTGCAACAAACGAAATCGTAATGGGTGCAATTTGGGTGCGTCCTCCGGTATCGGGTGGCTGCCAAACTTCATTTGACCTTGCTCGTTTAGCCGATCAAAAAGCACAAGCTTTATTTGATGCTGACTTCCAATTAATTGGTGGTCCTGATGCACCGGATATGGATTTGCGCGAATTAGATAAATCTGTAGTATTGTCATTAACCAATGGCCCTACTTCAAATAACATTGGTGAAGCTTACGAAGAAACAGATCCATTAATTGTTAGTATTGTTAGTCAATTGCCGGATAGCGTTATTGAAGCAAATCCGGGAATTTTAGATACTACATTTAACTTCCAAGGATATAAAATTTATCAATTAGAAAATGCTCAAGTTTCACCTTCAGAATATGGTGATGCAACAAAAGCAAAATTGATTTACCAATGCGATTTAAAAGATAACGTTGAGAAAATAGTAAACTATAGTTTTGATGTAGTTATTGGCGGTGATGTTCCTGAATTAATGATAGATGGTAATAACGAAGGTATACAACATACTTTCTTAGTTACTGACGATGCATTTGCTGAGGGTAATACTAAACTAATCAACTTTAAAACTTATTACTTCTCTGTAGTTTCTTATTCATTTAATAATTTCCTTCCATACGAGGTTACTGACCCTAACTCTCAAAAACGTCCATACCTTGAGGGAAGAAAAAATATTAAAATTTACACAGCAATTCCACATTTACCGGATCCAGAAAATGGTGGTATGATATTGAATGCGAGTTACGGTGATGGTCCTGAAATTACTAAAATTGAAGGTCTCGGAAACGGTGGTAATTTCCAGAATTTAACTGATGCTTCTGTAAATACGATTTTAACTGATTATTCAATGTTAGCTCCGGTTTACAAAGGTCGTGAAGCACCTATCGATGTTATGGTTTACGACCCTGTTCGTTTACCTGCTGCTGAGTTTGAATTAAAATTAGTTGATTCAACCAATTCAAATCCTTTAAATCCGGATAGCACTTGGTGGGTTCTAACTAACCTTACTGATGGTATAACTGTTACATCCGATTTCCCTATTAATTTTGTTAACGAACAGGTTATTCCTGATTGGGGATTATCGGTTACTGTTAAAAATGTATTGGATCCGGGCGGACAAACAGTAAGCGGAACTTTTATTGAAAAAGAAGAAAACAACGGCTTTATAAGTGCTACACTTACATATGCTGACCCTAACAAACAATGGTTAACAGGTGTTGGTGATAACGACGGAACAATTTTAGACTGGATACGTTCAGGTATAGCCGATGGTTTATTTGCCGACGTGTTACCAAACCCTGATGAGAATCAGATTTTTGAAACAGTGCTTGGTGGAACATGGTCTCCAACAGAATTAGTTGGTTTTAATACTGCTGATGTTCCTTACATGCCATTGCGTTCAATTACCGGTTTACGTCCTCAAATACCTATCGAAGAAACAATTGGTGTTGATGTAGTTTTTACTTCTGATGTAACTAAATGGTCTCGTTGTATCGTAGTTGAAAGCGGCGAATGCACAACAGGCGATGGATCAGTGAAATTAGATATGCGTCAATTAGATTCTCGTGGTCAAGATGGAAATTTGGATTTAACCGGCGAATTAGGATATTCATGGTTCCCTGGTTATGCAATTGATGTTGAAACAGGAACCAGATTAAACTTATTCTTCGGTGAAGATGGATGCGCAGGGCAACCTGACGGTAGAGGAAAAGATATGGTTTGGAATCCTTCATCAACTTTCTTTGATGCAACATTTAATCCGGTATATGGTGGTAAGCACTACTTATATATTTCTAAATCGAAGTATGATGCGTGTAACAATATCCACGACTCGTTGCAATGGATTGGTGGTTCAAAGCCTGAAACTTCTGTATACAAAGATATTTTCAAAAATATTGTTTGGATTTCAATGCCTTTCTTAAATGAAGGTTATACTTCAGAAGTTGGCAAACCAATGGCTGTGCCTACTGAAACAACAGTTAGCTTGCGTGTAACCAAACCGTATAACTCATTATTTATAACAGGTGAAAACCTAGGGTTCCCGCTTTATCGTTTCAGCACAGCAGGTTTAGCTGCTACAATTAATGATGCTGCAACTGCAAGTAGTGCACTCGATTTGATTAAAGCTGTTCCAAACCCTTACTATGCATATTCAGCATACGAAACAAGTTCATTGGACAATGCAATCAAGATTACTAACCTGCCTTCAAAATGCACCGTTTCAATCTTCTCGCTTGACGGAACATTAATTCGCAGATTTGAAAGAGATGTAACTTCTGATAATACTGATGGTGGTCAACTCAATCAAAAAACAACTAACCTTGATACTTCATTGGAATGGGATTTGAAAAATGAGAAAAACGTTCCTGTTGCAAGTGGTATGTATATTATACATATTGATGCCGGCGACTTAGGTGAAACAACAATTAAATGGTTTGGCGTAATGAGGCCAATTGATCTCGATACATTCTAAAACTGAAACACATGATCAAAATGAGAAAGATATTAATAGCTTTAACTATAATGATGCCTGCAGCTGTGATTGCAGGTAACCCTGATCGTTCAGGTGAAGCAGGCGCATCCGAATTATTAATCAACCCTTGGGCTCAAAGTTCAGGTTGGTACGGATTAAATATTGCCTCTGTTCAAGGTGTAGAAGCACCAAACGTTAACGTGGCAGGTATGTCGTTTTTAGATAATGCCGAATTAGAATTTTCACGCACCGAATGGTTAGTTGGTACCGATATCAGCATAAACACTTTTGGTTTCGCGAAAAAAATAGGCGATGGTGCCATTGGCCTTACACTTACCTCAATGGATTTAGGTGAAATTGAAGTAACAACTACCGACAACCCCGATGGAACAGGGGCTTTTTATAAGCCTCGTTTCTCTAATATCGGACTGTCATATTCTCGCAAATTTGCTGATTATTTGAGCGGCGGTTTAACTGTTCGTATCGTTTCTGAAAGCATTTCTGACGTAAAGGCAATTGGTGTTGCAATGGATGTTGGTATTCAATATATTACAGGAAGTGAAGCTCACCCTGAACAAATTAAAATGGGTATCACACTCCGTAACGTTGGTTCTCCAATGAAATTTAGTGGCGATGGTTTGAGCTTCCGCGGAAATGTACCGGATGGCGATTACCAAATGACACAAGATTTTAGAAGTGAAAACTTCGAGTTACCTTCATTATTGGCTATTGGTGGTTCGTATGACTTCTATTTCGGACAAACTAATCGCTTAACTGCAATTGCTAACTTCACATCGAACTCTTTTTATAAAGATTATTTTGGAGCAGGTTTAGAGTATGCTTTGAAGGTGAAAAATACTGAAATGTTTATGTTGCGCGCAGCTTACCGCTATGAAAATGGTATCACAAGCGATATAGACCGCACATCAGCAGCAACAGGTATTGCAGCCGGAATTACTTTCCAATATCCTATCGATGACCTTGGTCAAAACATGGTTGCTTTAAACTATTCTTACAGAACTTCATATCAATACGAAGGTTCACATTGCTTTGGACTTCGATTGAGCTTCTGATAAAATTCTTTTATAACTTTGCAGAAACGTTTCTATTTAGGAAACGTTTCTTTTTTTTTATTTTAAACTATACCAAATGGCAGACATATCTTATTTGAGCAAAGAGGGGATGGAAAATTTAAAATTGGAAATCCAATTGTTGAAAACGAAAGGGCGCGCTGAAATGTCATTGCAAATTAAGGAAGCACGTGAAAAAGGCGATTTGTCGGAAAATGCTGAATATGATGCAGCAAAGGAAGCTCAAGGCTTAATGGAAATGAAAATTGCCAAGCTGGAAGAGTTACTTATGAATGCAAGGGAGTTGGATCCTTCAAAAGTAGATACTTCAAAAGTTTCAGTTTTTACAACTGTTAAACTCCATGATATTAAGTTTAAAAGGGATATTTCTTACAAACTTGTATCAGAAAAAGAAGCCGATGTTAAAAGTGGTAGAATTTCAGTTACATCACCAATTGGAAAGGGTCTGCTTGGCAAGGTTGTTGGCGATATAGTAATAATTACGGTTCCGGCCGGCTTGATTGAATTTAAAGTACTTGAAATTACAAACGAATAATGCCAACAATTTTCAGCAGGATAATCAGTGGAGAAATTCCATCTCACAAGATTGCCGAAAATGACAACTATTTCGCATTTCTTGATATCATGCCTTTGGCACCCGGTCATGTTTTGGTAGTTCCCAAAAAACCGATTGATTACATTTTTGATATCGATGATGATTTACTAGCCGGCATGCTGCCATTTGCGAAACGCATTGCTCATGCAATGGAAAAAGTAATCCCATGCGAGCGAATTGGCATTTCAGTTATTGGATTGGAAGTGCCTCATGCACATATTCATTTAATACCCTTGCGTACAATGGATGATATCAATTTTAGTCGCCCAAAATTAAAAATGACGCAACAAGAACTAACCGAAATTGCTGCTAAAATTGTTGCTGCGTTAGGGTAATTTATTTCACTTTATTCGGGTTGGCCTGAACAAAGTCGTTCCAGTTTTTAAATTGCTTACCGCTAACCGCTATTTTTTTTGAAGAATTATGGTGACAAACAGCCACAGCCAAAGCATCTGATTCATCAAAATATTTAGGTAATTCGGTCATTTGTAATAAGGTTTGTAACATCCGCGCAACTTGCTCTTTACTGGCATTTCCATTGCCTGTTATTGATTGCTTAATGCGCCGCGGACTATATTCTATAACCTCCAAATTGTTGGTGGCACCGGCTACAATAGCTGCGCCCTGAGCGCGTCCCAGCTTTAGCATCGATTGAACATTTTTACCAAAAAACGGAGCCTCTATTGCCATAGCAGTTGGCTTATATGTTTGAATATAACCACTCAGTTTTTCATATATTATTCCCAGCCTCGTATAGTGATCGTCCGTTTTTTTTAATATAATTACACCGTTAATCAATATTTTGATAGTATTTTTATCGGCACAAATTACGCTGTATCCCAATAAATTAGTTCCGGGGTCAACGCCCATTATTATTTGCTGATTATTGTTTACCGACATCTTTTAAACCAATTGAAAAACAGAAATAAAAAATCAATAATTTGGTCTGTTGCCATAAAAGTAACGGTTTTTGCACTATTGCTATTTGCGCTTTATAAACAACTTTATCAAAACGAAGACGCTAAAGGAATTCCCGACAGATTGTTAAATGTTGACAGCGCCATGTTAGTAGGATACTTTTTAGTGCTGGTGTTTTTGATGTTGCTGAATTGGGGGCTTGAGGCTTATAAATGGAAATTATTAATTCAGAAAATCACGCCTATCCGTTTATTGCGAACTTACAAGGCAGTTTGGACCGGCGTAACACTTGGCTTGTTTACACCAAATCGAGTAGGTGAATTTGGAGGAAGAATATTATACGTTCCACGAAAATTCCGAATAAAGGCCGTTATAGTGTCGTTAATTGGCAGCTTTAGCCAAAATCTCGCAACTATAATGATTGGGATAACAGGCTTGCTTATATACTTACATCAAATCGAGCAAATTACTTTATCTGTAACTTTTGCAGTCGGCCTGGTAAGTTTAATTGCTGTAATACTATTGCTTTTAGCCTATTTTAATCTGGATGTAGTTGTACAACTATTTAAGCGCAATCGATTTCTAAAGCGCATTTACCCTTATACAGAAGTGTTAAGCCATTACCATTCTAAAGAGCTCGCAAGGCTACTCTTGCTTTCATTTTGGCGATATTCAGTATATGCGGCACAATATTTGATTTTTCTAAACATGTTTGGTGCAGATATAGATATTGTGAGCGGAATTTCGGCAATTGGTGTTATTTATCTGGCCCAAACTGTAGTACCAAGTTTTGCAATTGTAGAGTTGCTGACGCGATTACCGGTGGCCACACTCATTTTTTCAAAGTATGGCATACCAATTGGAACATCACTTGCAGCAACAACAAGTATTTGGATTTTAAACTTGATATTACCGGCAATTTTAGGTTATATATTTATTATTAGATATAATTTTTTTAAAAATAAACAGTCATGATAAAACCATTAATTATTACCTCACTTTCGTTCGGAACTTTATTATCCGGCAATGTGGAAGAACCAATTTCTTCGCGCATGATGCCGCCAAGTGAAACTTGCGAAATTCCACATATGGCTTTTCAAGCAGGTGAATCATTAACTTACAAGGTTTATTATAACTGGGGCTCTGTTTGGTTAAGTGGCGGTGAAGTTTATTTCAAATTAACTGAAGAAACTTTAAAAGAAAAAAAAGTATTACATGCTGCAGGCGAAGCTGTAAGCTATAAATCGTTCGATTGGTTATTTAAAGTGCGCGATAAAGTTGATACTTGGATGGATACAGAAACATTGCAATCATATAAATTTAGTCGCGATGTATATGAAGGCGGTTATACTTTCTACAGGTCATACGATTGGGATCGCGAAAAAAATATTATTTATTCTTATCAGGACAATAAAAAAGGAAAGAAAACATCTAAAACAATTACTGATGTTGACCCTTGTGGTGTCGACTTAATGTCAACTTTTTATTGGATGCGTACACTTGATATTTCTAATTATCAAAAAGGAGATAAGATACCGGTTAAAATGGCAATCGATGATAAGGAATATGATATGTATGTTCGATTTGAAGGAAAAGAAGTATACGAAACTAAATTAGGGAAATTCAATTGCATTAAATTAAAACCATTATTGCAAACAGGCGAAATATTTAAAGAAGGCGAGGGGATGACTTTGTGGCTCACAGATGATCAGAACCGGATACCTGTGCGCATTGAGTCAGAGTTGCGCGTGGGCAGAATTACTTGCGATTTAAAATCATACGGCGGAAATAAATATCCGTTTACTTCTAAAGTGAATTAAAATTGTGTCGTGATTATATGTGTAATTCCTGCAATAAAATGCAGGAATTTTTTTATTATACCAATTACGAATGATTTATCAGAGATTGCAATAATAATTAAATGTAACTTAAACTAGCAGCAGTGTCTGTTATTTCCAGTTTTACTTTTTTGCCAAATACTAGTGCTCTATTATCGTCAATATGTCCTGCAGGAAAATTATAACAAACCGGAATTTGATATTTTTCCAAATGACTTGCAATAATTTCTTCAGCAGTTATGCCAAATTTAACTTTGTTGTCTTTCATGTCGGTCATGCCGCCAACAATAATTCCACTTACAAAATCTAATTTACCGGCAAGCTTTAAACTCATTATCATTCTGTCGATATGATAAAGATATTCATCAATATCTTCAATAAATAGTATTTTATTTCCGGTTGAAAATCCAAATTTAGTTCCGAGTAAAGAATATAATATGGATAAATTACCGCCAATTAAAACACCTTCGGCTATTCCGGTTTTGTTTAAAGGATGTACATCCACACTAATATTTTGAGGATTGCCAAATAATGCATCTTTTAGCGATTCAATTGCAATTTTGGTATTGCGTTCAAATGAAAACGGCATTGTACTATGTATGGTTGGCAAGCCTAATTTATCGTTAACATGCGCATGTAAAACAGTAATATCTGAGTATCCGCAAATCATTTTTGGATGTTCCATAAATCCGGTAAAATCGATATTATCTACTATTCGAATAGTGCCATAACCTCCACGGGCACAAATAATAGCTTTAATAGTATTGTCGTTTAAAAAATGCTGCAAATCAGCACTCCTTAAGTCATCATCACCGGCAAATTGATTGAATTGAGCATCAATAGATTTACCATAAACCGGAATTAAGCCCCAATCGCGAAAAATTTTATCAGCCAATTCCAATTCTTTTTTCCCGATTGACCTGGCGGTTGATAGGATTCCTACCTTATCACCCAGGACAAGAGCCATACGTTTGAGCATATTATGATTATTTTTGCGCCTAAAATTGATAAAAACTTGCAAGTACCAGAAAGATATTTAATAACATCGGCTTTGCCTTATGCAAATGGGCCATTGCACGTAGGTCACATCGCGGGTGCTTATTTGCCTGCCGATATCTATGTTCGTTATCTACGCAAGCAAAAGCGCGATGTAGTGTTTATTTGTGGCAGCGATGAGCACGGTGCAGCTATAACCATTCAAGCAAAAAAGGAAAATACAACACCACAGGCAATCATCGATAAATATCATGGCATTATAAAGCAGAGTTTTGAAGATTTGGGAATAAGCTTTGATATCTATCATCGCACTTCATCGCCAATTCACCACGAAACCTCACAGGCGTTTTTCCTTAAACTTTATGAACAGCAAGTATTTGAAGAGAAAGAAAGTGAGCAGTATTACGACGAAGCCTTCAATCAATTCTTGGCAGATAGATATATAAGCGGAACTTGTCCGGTTTGCGCAAACCCCAATGCTTTCGGCGATCAATGCGAGAAATGTGGAACTTCCCTATCTCCAACCGATTTAATAAATCCGGTTTCAATGTTGAGTAATCAGCCACCGGTAAAGCGCAAAACGAAACATTGGTATTTGCCGTTGAATAAATTTCAAGATTGGCTTACCGATTGGATTATTAAAGGTGAAGGGAGAACTGAAGAATGGAAAAAAAATGTTATCGGGCAATGTACAAGCTGGATAAATCAGGGATTACACCCGAGGTCAATAACTCGCGACCTGGATTGGGGCGTTAAGGTGCCTTTGCCGAATGCTGAAGGCAAGGTGTTGTATGTTTGGCTCGATGCACCTATTGGCTACATAAGTGCTACTAAGCAATGGGGTTTAAATAATAATAAAGATTGGGAACCATATTGGAAATCTGATACTACCAAGCTTGTCCATTTTATTGGTAAAGACAATATTGTATTTCATTGTTTAATTTTTCCATGTATTCTCAAGAGTCATGGCGATTTTATTTTGCCCACCAATGTTCCTGCTAATGAGTTTATGAATATGGAAGGGGATAAGATGTCTACTTCGCGCAACTGGAGTGTTCAATTACATAAATATATCGAAGATTTTCCGGGAAAACAGGATGTGTTGAGATATGTTTTATGCGCAAATATGCCTGAAACAAAGGATAGTGAATTTACTTGGAAAGATTTTCAGGCAAGAAACAACAACGAACTAGTTGCCATTTTAGGTAATTATGCCAACAGGGTAATGGTGCTCACCGCCAAATATTTTGACGGCAAAGTGCCTGCTAATAATAATGAATTGTTAAATGAACCTTATATTATTGCATATAAACAGCAAATAATCGCATTAATCACGCAACAATATATTCCTGCAATTGAGAACTATCGTTTCAGAGATGCGCTCAACGCGATGATGGATGTAGTTCGTTTAGGCAACAAATTGCTTACCGGTTACGAGCCATGGAAATTAATTAAAACTGACGCGACAAAAACGGAAGGAATATTAAGAATTTGCCTTGAAAGCCTTGTGGATATAGGGATTTTCTGCGAACCATTTTTGCCTTTTACTGCTGAAAAACTGTTTCAATATTGCTCCGTTCCAAATCCCGGGTTCGATTATTTATCTGATAAATTGGAAACAGGCAAGCCACTTGGTGAACCATTTTATCTGTTTGAAAAGATTGGAGATGAAGTAATTGAGGAAAAGTTAACAGCTTTGGCAAATATTAAGGCGGCTCGTGTCGATAATACACAACAAGTTGATAATCAAGTTATTGAGAAAGAAGTGATACTAAAACCTACAATTGTTTTCGAAGATTTTGCAAAAATTGATATTAAAACCGGTGTAATCATAGCTGCTGAGCGTATTGCAGGGGCCGATAAGCTGCTTAAACTAACTGTGGACTTAGGTTTTGAACAAAGAACCATTGTTTCGGGTATTGCTTTGCACTTTTCACCTGAAGCGCTTGCAGGACAGGCCGTTTCGGTAGTTGTTAACCTAGCACCTAGAAAAATGCGCGGTGTAGAAAGTAACGGAATGATATTAATGGCAGAAGATAAAGATGGTAAGTTGCATTTCGTTCAAACGCCCACCCAACAGGCGCCCGGATTACAAATTAGTTAATTTTTAATATATTATTCCAATCACGCAACGGCAGCTAATGTTACAGCGTCTTTCGAAGGTTGCCCAACCATGAATGACATTAAAATTGTTTTTCAAGGTTGCCTAATCATTGCTTTATTAATCATATCTTTGCACGAAATTTTAAAAACGTTATGAAGAACCTTTCTTCGTTTATTGTGTTAGCTGTTGCCTTATGTTTTAGCGCAACAATATTTGCCCAAACGCCACCTGTAATTCCTCCGGTGTCGTCAGGAACATTAGAGTCACTTGGTTTTGATTCAGGCGAAATAGATGCTATTTTAGGCACTTCAACATCTGCTTCTGCCGATGCTGCGGCGCAAATTCAAGATGCTCAGCAGGAAGCTGTCGACAATGCAAACAGTCAAGTTAATACGCTTGCGCCAAATACAAGCACTATTCCGGCATCTGTAATCCAGGAAGTAATTCAGGATGCAGGCACTACTGCAGGTGGAACACCTTCCTTAATTTGGGGACATGATTTCTTTAGAAACGGTGCTGTTGATTTGTTCGACAAAGTGCCAAATACAAAAGTTGGAGATAATTATATAATTGGTGAAGGAGATCAACTTACAGTTGCAATTTGGGGTTATGCTTATTATAACTACAACTTTACTGTAAATGAGGATGGATATATAACTACATTAGAGGTTGGTCGCATTTATTTAAAAGGTTTAACATATAGTGCTGCAAAGCAATTATTACGTCAACGCTTTGCTTCTGCATTTGACCTTACCAATTCGAAATTTGATGTGAGTTTAACTTATTCAAAAAGTATTAAAGTAAATATCGTTGGAGAAGTTGTAAATCCGGGTTCGTATAATATTTCATCATTAAATACTGCCTTCAATGCATTAGTTGCTGCAGGTGGTGTTACAGAAATTGGTTCTGTGAGAAATATTCAAGTTAAAAGAAACGGTAAGGTGATTAAAACCTTAGATGTTTATCAGTTTTTGATGAATGCGGGTGCTTCTGATGACACTTATCTTGAAGCGAACGACTACATTATTGTAAATGGAATTGGTCGAGTTGTTGAAGTTCAAGGAGAAGTAAACCGACCATTCAAATTCGAATTAGTTAAGGGTGAAAATTTAAATGAAGTTATTGCTTATGCAGGTGGCTTACGTGCAACTGCTTATAAAAGGAATGTTACTATTTTCCGTTATGTTGACAATGAAAACATTGTAATGGATTTTAATCTTGATAGCATAGAACGCGAGCGCATTAATTATCCATTAATTGATGGAGATAAAATTGTGTTTGCCCGCATTCCTGAAGTTATTGAGAATATTGTTACAATTCAAGGATCTTGCCGTTTCCCCGGAAACTACCAATTAACAGAAGGTATGCGCATTTCTGATTTAATTGTTAAAGCAAAAGGTTTAAACTATGAAGCCTATACAGATAGAGCATATTTAATTAGAAAAGATGCTAAATTGAATGATGTATATGTTCCATTTAATTTATTAGAAGTAATTGAGAATCCAAACTCTCCATTAAACTTTAAATTAAGCAAGTTCGATGTTGTAGACATCTTCTCTAAAACAGAATTTAAAGAAACATTCAATGTTGTAATAAACGGTGCAGTAAAAGTGCCGGGAACATTTCCTTATTATGAGCGCATGACATTGAAAGATTTATTATATTATTCAGGTGGATTAAAAGTTGAAGCTGCAAACAGCAAGATTGAAATTTCTAGAATTGTAAACTTCAACGATGCAAGTGCATTAAATGAGCCAACAAGAGTTATAATTCAATCTGTATCAATTGGTAAAGAACTTGCTATTGATGATGCAGCAAATACATTCCAACTTCAGCCTTACGATCAGGTATTTGTTAGAAATACACCGGAGTTTGAATATCAAAAAAACATTACCATTTTGGGTGAAGTTAAATATCCGGGAATATACACTTTAACTTCAAGAACTGAAACTTTAGCCGATATAGTTGAGCGCGCAGGTGGTTTAACACAGTGGGCTTATGCCGAAGGTGCAACAATGAATCGCCAAGATGTTTCCTCTACCTTGGTATTTTTACAAAAAGCAATGGAGAACCCTGAATCAAAATATAATTATGTAATGCGTGAAGGCGACATAGTTACCATACCGAAAGCCGGCGACTTAGTTGCTTTGAAAGGAGAAATTAAGTATCCGTTTGTTGGTGATCCGGGAACTGTTGTTGTACCTTTTGAAAAAGGACGCAGTGCGCGCCATTTCATTAGAAAATATGGTAAGAACTTTGATGATGACGCGCAGCGCAGCGAAACTTATATCGTTGAACCTAACGGGTATGTGCGTAGAACACATAATTTCCTTTTCATACATTTTTATCCAAGAGTAAAAGTGAAGGGTTGTCAAATTGTAGTTCCGCAAAAACCGGAAGACAAGCCTGAGATTGAAGGACCGGAGGCACCAAAGGTTCCTTTCGATTGGAACACTTTTGCTACCACGCTTAGCGCAGGTATCTTAAGCTTTGCAACTATTTATGTTTTATTTTCAAGAGGGAATTAATCAATTAAGTTAAACGGGAGCAGGTAAAAATTATGCAGTACGATCGTCCTTATAATGATGAAATAAATATTGGTGATCTCTTTACCAAGGTTGGTGAGTATCGCAGATATGTATTAAAGAAATGGTGGGTTGTGCTCATCTTTGCAATATTGCTTGCCTTTTTGTTGCGATTCTATTCAGTTTGGAAAAAAGAACAATATATTTCTCATGCCGATTTCGCGGTTAAAGGAACTGAAGGTTCTTCTACTTCATCACTAGCATCTTTGGCAAGTTCATTCGGTATCGGTATTACTACAGGTACAGAATTTACCAACTCATTATTCTTGGGTATTTTGCAATCACGCACTTTAGTTAAAGAAGCGTTGATGGAAAAAAGAACAATGAGTGTGAAAAAAGGAACTCCACCTCGTGAAGACTACTTGGCTAATTTCTATGTGGAAATGTATCCTAAATGGGCTAAGAAGAAAAAAATAAAGGATTTTAAACTGGAAAACAGTTCATTAGATTCAATTACAGCATACGAGGATAGCTGTTTGACAGTAATTTACGACGAATTAATAGAAAACGATGTTACTACAGAGTTTAGCGATGATTTTGGTATGAATCAAATGGAAGTTGCTTCTCTCAGTCGCGATTTTTCATATTATTTAGCCGATTATCTTGCCTATGCAGGTTCTGATTATTACATCAACGCACAAGTAACAAACGAGCAGAAAACAGTTGCTTTAATGGAATCTAAAGCTGACTCTTTGCGTGCATTATTGGAAGGTAAAGAAGAGTTGTTGGCTAAAGTACAAGATGGTTCAAGCTATCAAGTGAAATTTGCCGGATATGTTTCTCAAAATAAATTATTGAGAGAAATTACATTGATTACTACAGAGTACTCAACCACTTTCGCTCAGTTGCAATTAGCTAGATTCGACCTTCAAAATAAGACACCATTGGTGGATATGATTGACCAACCTAAATTCTCAACCGTTAAGGAGAAGGAACAAACAACGATGTTCATGATTATCGGTTTAATTTTGGGTGTTATTTTTTCTTCAATTGGCTTAAGTGTGAGAAAATATATCCGCGATAGTATTGCTGAAGCAAAACAAAAGCAATTAGTTATCGAAAAATATAATAAAGAGAAAGTAAGTCAATCACTAATAGAAACTGATAGTAATAAAATCTAATTTTATTGCATTAAAGATTTCAACCCTATAAAATGATTTTTAATTCATTACATTTTTTAATCTTTTTACCGGCTGTAATCTTCCTTTATTTTGCCATACCCTATAAATGGCGCTGGCTTTTACTGCTTTTTGCAAGTTATTATTTTTATATGTGTTGGAAGGCCGAATACGCCTTTCTGATTGTTTTTTCAACTACAATAGATTATTACACTGCGAATAAGATGTCGCGGGTAAAGGATAAAAAGGGTCGATTGCCCTATTTAATGATTAGTTTGATATCTAATCTCGGGCTATTATTCTCGTTTAAATATTTCAACTTCTTTAATGATTCAGCGCGAGCAGTGTTTGACTCGTTCGATATTTTTTATAATGTTCCGGAATTTAGTCTCTTCTTACCTGTTGGTATTTCATTCTATACTTTTCAGGCGTTGAGTTATAGTATCGATGTTTATCGTGGTGATTTTAAAGCAGAGAAAAACTTCGGATATTTCGCATTGTTTATTTCGTATTGGCCTCAATTAGTGGCAGGGCCTATTGAACGACCCGGTGATTTACAGCCCCAGCTAAAGCAAAATTTCGATTTTGATTACAATCGTGTTAAGCAAGGTTTAATCAGGATTTTATATGGTTTCTTTAAAAAGGTAGTTATTGCCGACAGACTTGGTTTGTTTGTGCAAGAAGTATATGGGCAAAATGACGGACATGGCGGCTGGATAGATCCTTCATTCGCACACGGAGGATTTGCGGTCGTATTGGCTACGTGGTTATTTGCCATTCAAGTTTATTGCGATTTTGGAGGATATTGCGACATCGCAATTGGCAGCGCCAAAATTATGGGGCACAATTTGACCGATAACTTTAAAACACCATATTTCTCAAAATCTATTCGAGAGTTCTGGGAGCGATGGCATATTACATTAACGGTCTGGGTGCGCGATTATCTTTATATTCCTTTGGGAGGAAGTCGAGTTTCATTTGGTAGATTGTTATTTAATAACTGGTTTACATTAACAATTATGGGTTTTTGGCATGGTGCTAATTGGACCTATGTAATGTTTGGTTTCATACATGGATTTTTTATTGTAATGAGCCGAGTTTGGGATAGATATTTGCCTAATTTGACACTCAATAAAATGCTGCCAAATATGAAAGTATTTGTTGGTGTAGTGCTCATGTTTTGGATATTTAACCTCACCTGCATTCCTGATATTTTCTTTAGATCAAATTCAGTTGGTGATGCTTGGAATATTATACAAAGTATTTTCTCGGCCGACACAACAAGCTATTTAATTCACAATAGTGCAGCTAAAGGTGCAGTGCCAAGTGTTATAGAGTTTTGGGTGAGCATTGCTTGTATTGCCCTTTTATTATTTACCGATTATAAATTATACACCAATAAGAGTGTTGGCATCGATGTGTTTGTTGCATCCAAACCGTTTTATGCGAGATGGAGTTTTTATGTTGTATTTTTAGTTATTGTAACCCTATTTGCTTACACGTCTAAATCAGTATTCATATACTTTGCATTTTAACTATGAAGAAACTGTTTATTAGAATAGGCATTTTAATACTTGTTGTTTACGCAATCTGTCAGGTTGTGTTAATGACTATGCCTTTCTCTTGGGGTAATACTAGGCTAAACACCAAATTTGATGCTTATAAAGAAAATCATGAGCAATACAACACATTGTTAATTGGTGCCAGTACAACTTATCGCCATATTAATCCACGTGCTTTTGATTCGATTGTAAACGCACAGCACCCTGAATTAAATATCAAATCATTCAATTTCGGGATACCCGCAAACAGAACTCCACAGTCGATGCAAATGCTCTATAATTTATTAAAGTTTGATGATACTAATATTAAATATGTAGTAATTGATATGTCGGAGCTCACCAAAATGGGCGCCGATAATTTGCACAAAAAGGAAATGTTGTATTGGTACAACTGGAGCAACATAGGCGATGTAATGAAAGCTTCATATGAATCGGAAAAAGGCATTAATAAATTTGGCGTGCCTATTTTACATGCATTTTCGTTTGGCGAGAAAAGTTTACTATTCGGCAATGGTCCAAGCGTTTTTATGCAACATGCCGGTTTAAATACCGAACCACTTTCAGTTGGTCCTGATAAAAATGGATTTTATTCATTGGATCAAGAAATGCGCGATGATCCTGAAGGCGATTTAGCAGCTAGATATAGCGACTTGCGCACACAAGATACTATCGATTATCGCACTATGCGTTGTAAGCGCTTGGTTGAAAAGTATAAAGATGCTTCCAAGAATCCCAATAAAACTATGGAAGACAATTTGATTGATATTATTAATCAATGTGAAAAGAATAATATTAGTGTTGTAATAATGCTTTCGCAACGTTTGGGTGAGCGTTACGAATATTTAATACCGTTATTTAATCAATTGCCCGAGAAAAATAGAATTGGATTTCAAGATCCTGATGCATACCCGTTATTAAATCTACGCGAAAATTTATTTGACTTAGCTCACTTGAATGAAGATGGCGCAAAAATATTTACCGGCATATTTGCTGATGAATGGTTACATCGTTTAGAAATGCAAGATGTTATAAAGCCGCTTCCTGCACCAACCGTTGAAAGTGATACGCTTAATCTTAACCCAAGGACTGATGGAGGTAACCAATGATCTCCAAGATATCCAAAAAAATTAAACGGAAATTTAGGGATGAAGACTTTTCTGAAATCTTTAAAAAAGGATTTTCGGGAACGATAATTAGTTTAATAGGCCGCTTTTTAGGCTACTTATTAATAATGGTAATTACCTGGTTGTATGGTCAGGAGGCAATGGGGGTTTATACCGTTGGCTTAAGTATTCTAAGTATAGTTGGTATTTTTGGTCGCTTCGGTGTCGATATGGCCATGTCGCGCTTCGTTGCTCAATATGGTGCTGCAAATAGATGGGATTTAATTACCCATACTTATAAAACTGCATTAAAAATAATTATTCCCCTTGGGCTAATACTTTCGGCCGGCACTTATTTTGTGTTACCCTATTTAACCGATCAATTTTTTGACAAAAGTGAACCGGAGTATGAACGATATACCATGTTCATGCAAATATTTGCGGTTTCAATATTGTTTTATGTGCTCGGCGGATTAAGTGAAGAATGCATAAAAGGGTTGAAAAAAACCAAGCAATACAATTGGATTTCGCACGTCGTTAATCAATTGGTTGCCATATTGTTTTTATTGCTTTTCGGACTTTTTTCCAAAGATCAATTATGGGTTAATTTATCATATTGTCTTGGTGTATTTGTTGCATTCTTGGTTGCTCAAGTGATGTGGATTCATTATTTAAGAAATCCTGATAAAGCAAGCACAGAGTTAATCAGTAAAAAAATAAAAAAAGGAAATAAATCGGCAGATGCAACTAATGAAATTGCCAAAATAGCTGAGTCGCATCAACCAATTTCAACAGGAGAATTATTAAAAGTATCGGCACCCATGATGTCGGCTAAATACTTAACCATGATTTATACATGGGTAGATATTTTAATTCTTGCAAAATATGCTGCAGAAACACAAGTTGCTATTTACAGAGTAGCAACCAGATTAACATCATTAACCACTATTCCCTTAATTTCAATTAATGCAATTGCAGGTCCAAAATTTGCTGAAGCGCATGGCGTAAACGATCAAAAAAAATTACACAATAGTGTTCGTCAAGCTACTAGATTAATATTTTGGTCGTGCATGCCAATTTTACTATTGTTTCTCGTATTCCCGAAGTTTTGTATGTGGACATTCGGGAAAGATTTTACCGGAACTGAAGCTGTTTTAGTTTTTGTAATTGTTACCTTAGGTCAAGCCGCTAATATTTTAACCGGCCCTGTTACTGTTTTGTTAAACATGACCGGCAGACAAAAAGTTACGATGTATTATGCATTGGCAACAGTTGTTATTGACATCACACTTAATTTAATTTTAATTCCTAAATATGGAATAATTGGAGCAGCTATTGCGACATCTATTTCAAGAACTGTATTAAATCTTGGCTGTGCCATGCAAATTTATTTCATGATGGGAATCAGCACTATTTATAATCCGTTTACTGATATCAAATCAATGCTCACCAAAAAGGTTAAGAAGGAAAAGAAGATTAAAAATGACACTTCCGAGCCTAATGAAAATCAAAATGAATAATATGAACAGGTGGCCAAATTTTTTAATAGTAGGAACGGCAAGAGCCGGCACAACATCACTCCATGAGTTTTTGGGTGGCCATGATGATATTTATATGCCGTTGCAAAAGGAGCCTTGCTTTTTTACCTTCTATAATGAGCATCCTGAATTTAAAGATTCGAAAAATAGATATACAACTACCATTGAGCAGTATTCCGAATTGTTTGATGGTCATGACGAAAAAGTAATGGGTGAATCTTCAACTCCTTATTTATATTTCTTTGATAAGTCGATTGCCAATATTAAACAATTGGTGCCGGACTATCGGTCGATGAAAATATTGATTGTGTTACGCGATCCTGCTGAACGTGCATATTCACAGTATATTCATAACCGCAGAGACTTAAGAGAACCACTTTCTTTTGAAGAAGCAATTGATGCTGAGC
>JANMLV010000282.1:0-17529 GCA_031372705.1 Bacteroidota bacterium
TAAAGAAATGTTTGTATATCCGGTTTTTGTGATGAAGGGAGAAAACATCCATCATGAGATTGGCGCTATGCCCGGTATTTATCATTTTTCGCCCGACACGTTAGCTGTTGAGGTGGCTGAGTGCCTAAAATTGGGTATCAATAAGTTTTTAATTTTTGGAGTTGGTGAAGAAAAAGATGCTGCAGGCACAACCTGTTTCGACAATGCCAATGCGGTAGCCACGGCTGTTAGAGCACTTCGTGCAGATTTTGGTCATCAAATAATGATTATTACAGATGTTTGCATGTGCGCTTATACCACTCATGGACATTGTGGTATTTTGCACGGTCATGAGGTTGCCAATGATGACACACTCGAATCGTTAGCAAAAATGGCACTCATGCATGCCGAAGCCGGAGCCGACATCGTTGCACCAAGCGATATGATGGACGGCAGAGTTGGCGCTATTCGCGAAAAACTGGATAGCAATGGTTATGAAAACACAGCAATAATGAGCTATTCTGTAAAATTTGCATCAGGATATTATGGTCCGTTTCGCGAAGCTGCAGACAGTGCGCCGTCGTTCGGCGACAGAAAGACTTATCAAATGGATTTTAGGAATGGCCGGGAAGCGCTGAAAGAAGCCCTAATGGATGTTGAAGAAGGTGCTGATTTCCTTATGGTTAAGCCCGCTTTGGCTTATCTTGATGTTATTAAAACTGTAAAAGAAAATACGTTATTGCCCTTAGCTTGCTACAATGTTTCCGGCGAATACGCCATGGTAAAAGCAGCTGCTAAGAATGGTTGGATAGATGAACAGCGCATAATTATGGAGAATATGTATGCGTTCACCCGAGCCGGTGCCGATATTATTATCACCTATCATGCAAAAGAAATAATGAAAAATGGATGGTTATAACGAGTTTGAATAAACAATCGGTTTCCTTTCCGGATTAAATGCAGCATGTTTGGTAATTGGATATGTACTTTATATTAAATTAACCGGCGGCATTTCGACAATCACAAACTTTACAGCATCTTTACCACTCATTACCTTCAGTAAACCTTAGTTTGCAAATTAGCATAACATACCGCGAAATCATACGTCTCAGCATGCCGCTGATGATAAGCAGCTTATTCAATAACTTGATAAGCCTTATTGGTGTGGCATTTATGGGCCGTGTTGGCGAAACTGAGCTTGCTGCGGCCGGTGTTGCTGCATTAGTTTATATTACCATAACCATGATACCATATGGATTATCGGTAGGATTTCAAATAATTATTGCCCGGCGAGCCGGAGAAAACAACCCTGAATCAATAGGTCATATTTTCAACAATAACCTCATATTTTTAATGGGTGTTGCCGTGTTTCTTTATGCATTCTTAGAGTTTGCTGCTCCAATGATTCTCCGCCCCATGTTTAGCAGTCCCGAAGTTTTTGAGGCAGGAATGCAATATCTGCACTACAGAAACTATGAGATATTTTTTGCGGTATTCGCTTTTACATTGCTCGGATTTTATACCAGTATTGGCAACAACCAGATTATTACCTGGAGTGCTGTATTAATGCTGGTAGTTAACGTATTTTTCAATTACAATCTGGTATTTGGCAAGATGGGATTTCCGGAAATGGGCATTGCAGGCGCAGGATTGGCATCCTTAATTTCGTCGACTGCTGCATGTGGATTAAACTTCTTCTACTTATTGTTTTCAAAATATCGAAATCAGTTCGGACTGTTTCGTTTTAAGGGTTTCGACTGGGCAATTGTAAAAAGTGGACTCAAAATTAGCGGTCCTGTTGTGTTGCAGCACATGCTCTCGACGGGAACTTGGGTTATATTTTTCTTGATGATAGAAAAAATGGGGCCACCTTCACTTGCTGCTTCAAACGTTGCCAAAGAGGTTTATATGGTACTTGGTGTAACCACTTGGGGAATAGCAAATGCGACTAATAGCTTAGTGAGCAACCTATTGGGACAAAACCGCCATTCCGAAATTTTTGTGTTGTTGAAAAAAGTAATATTAGTTGCCCTGTGCTTTTCATTCCTGTTTTTTGCTTTCATTCTGATATGGCCCGAGGTATTCATTCGCATTTTTACAAACGATGAAACCATAATTGGACTTGCTGTTAATCCGGTTAGGATTGTAGGTATTTGTTTAATGATGATGGCTGTATCCAGTGTCTTATTTAGAGCCGTTACCGGAACCGGTGCCACCAGATATTCACTGTTGTTGGAGTTAATTACCTTGGTTGTTTACATGGTTTACGTTTACATCGTAATTAATGTTTTTAATGTGAGCCTGGCTTTTGCCTGGACAAGCGAATTTGTTTATTGGCTGGTGTTGGCTTGGCTATGCTGGAAATATTTGAAGAGTGGCAAGTGGAAGCAGTATAAAGTATAGTGCAATTATTGCAATTCAAATACTTAATGTTTTATATTAGTTAAATTTTATATCTAATTAATAATCAGCCACTTATATTAATTTTATTAAAATTTACAGTTTCCTTCTTTTGTAAAAACAAGAGAAAACATTATCTTAGACAAACCATTTAAATTGTCGACAACGCACACTTCTTATCCTTTACAACCTATGGAACTTACAAAATATTTCGAACCGGGAAGCATCCAATTAGATGAAGGTGCCTGGGTATTTTGGTTTGAGCAACCAGTTGACTTGTCAGCATCTGTTGCTGAACAAATTGATGCGTTTTACAAGGTAGGCCATTTAATAGCTTGTAACGACCGAATGGCGAAAATGTACGGATATGATGAGCCTGCACAAATTATAGGAGCGCGCATCGCAGACCTGTTGCCTCCTACAAACGATAATCTTGAATTTTTACATGAATTCATACGAAACAACTACAAAACACAAGAAGTAGAAACAAAGGAAACCGACCGCAACGGCAGAATTGTGCGTTTTATTAATACCATGGAAGGAATTATTGAGAATGGAAAAGTGGTAGGGGGCAAAGGAACCCAGCGTTCAATTTAAATATAAGTGCTTAATAATCAGGTATTTATATGATTTACATAAACTAATAAATAAGGTAAATCATCTTCCCGTATTGCTGCAATAACTTTGTTATAGGATATGGTTTACGAAGTCTATACACATATTACATTTAGACAGGCAGCTCACTTAACTGCTTCACTTCTTCTTGCTTTATTAAATAAGCGCAGACGAAGGTGATTTTTTCTTGTCATATACCTTCCTTAAAAACACAGCTAAGATTTTAATTTTTAATACCTAAATTTCATGACATGAAAAATTTAATTAAAAACAAAAAAACTTTATACATTTTTGCAGCTTTCTTTACATTTATATTTTCTTCAATTTCAGCCAATGCCCAGGATATTGATACGCTCGAATGGGAAGAAATAGTTGACCTTAGCGACACCGTTTACAATAGTGGCATGGATACCATTTATGTAATTGAAGATTCAACCTCTGAAGCAAGCGGTTTTAGAACTGGCGCTACGCTTGATTGTCTTTTATCTGGTACAACAATGTCCGTCAACCTCAATAAGACAACAAAGACTATTAACAAAGGTCAGTATGGTATGAATATTACAGGCATGTTTACAAAAAGCACTTTATATGGTGACATATATAGTGCTGACCAGTGGCAGTGGCTAAGTAATATGCGCCCAAAGGTTTTGCGTTTCCCTGGCGGCTCGAGCAGTAAATTTATGCATCTATTGAGTGCCGATAAAGGTTATGGGTATGATATTGTTGAAATAACCCGATACCTTGATGCAATTGATAATGACTTGGAAGCACCAAATAATGCAACAGATATTATGGCAGCTACAGATGCTACAGCGATAACTTGGTTTGGCGGTGATGCTGATCTTTTACAATCGTTCAAGGATTATAAGGATGATTACTATTATCAAGAACAACTTACATCTGGTGATAGATTTATTGACCATTTTATTCGCCTTGTTCAAAAAATAGAAACGGAGAACCAAGTATATGACCCTGCATACATTGTTGATGTAATTGTTTGTTTGAATATCCTTACTGAAACAGCAGCAGAGTGCAAAGCAATTTGCGACTATTTACAATCTAACCCTGTGCATAATATAAATGTGGTAGGTGTAGAAATGGGAAACGAAACCCCCAATAAGTTTCATAAGGTAATCATGAAGTTTGATGAATTTGAAGATTACTGGAATTATCTTGATGGCGCAACGGTTGCAGGTCAGGACACAAAAGAAGATTTACTTGGTGAAACTTTATACATTCCTGCTGCTGACAGAAACTTCTTCTTGGTATTTAAAAATAAAGCTATTGGCACCAATTATAAAGTGGGCTTATGTGCAGAAGGTTTAAACGATCCTATCAATCATGTGTTTAATATCGTGCCTAGTGAAGATGGCGGGTCAAGGACTATAGGTTGGAATGAAGCCTTACAGTCACATTATGGCTCATCATTTACTCCCAGCACAATCAAAAAATTTCATGCTGTTATTTTACATACATACTATAACGCCGATTCATGGTATGCAGAATGCGTTACTGAAACCGGAACGCTAGCAAGTTATTCCTGCCCGAATTGGGATTTTACAGATGGTGATAGCCGCATTCTACCGGCTTTTGAAGCAGCGAGAAGTAATTTTAGAAATTTCATGTAGAATCGCTATGATTATGACCTTGCAACCTTTAATACCACCTTGCAATTTAATCTTACCAGTTCTAGTAAAAAAGATATGTGGGTTACTGAGTGGAATTTGAAAGATGAGAATACACCGGATAACGGGAAAATATTTACAAATAGTTTTCAACACGGCTGCCTTTTACAGGAATGGTGGATGAAAAATCTGAAACTGAATTTTACATACGGATTCAGGGAAAACTTTTTTAAATATTCAACTTTACAAAACTACGCAGGTGGTTCCGGCATTCAGTTACTGACACCTGCTGACGAAGAAATAGAGTTGGGTTTATTAGGGAAAAATTATCCCCCTTACAATTTAGCTGCCGGCGACCCACTCAAAAGAAATTACTATGTAAAAAGAACAGAAACATACATCATGGAATTGATTAGTGTAATCAACAAAGATAATTTGAACTATTTTCCGGCAACGATTGCAACCTATGGTCATAATCCTAATATGCCGCCTACATTTTTCATTTCACCTACCAAAGATTACATTTATATGTATTTTACAAATACTCGTTGCAATGAGCAGCGCTATGTTTTGAATCCTGCAGGCATGTATTTAATGTTCGGATATCAAGTTGAATTAGAGAATGCAACCATTTATGCTGTGGACGCATTTCAGGCATATTCGCAAAGTGGAAAAAGCATGATTTATGATTTTAATACCTGCTATACGCCGGCAAATCCATATAACATTGAAATAAATCAGACATACACTTATGCAAACCCCGGATGCACAGCAGCAGATGGCAGCCTTTGTGTGGTGGTTCCAGGTTACACTGCTGGGTAGGTAAAAATTCACGTGGTTCCTTATGTGCCTAAAATTGCAGCGGAAAAAACGAATGAGTTAAATGTTTATCCGAATCCGGCAACGAATGTTTTACATATTACTGCGACAGGAGAAATGAGCGAAGTAGTAATATTTGCAACAACAGGAGAAAAAATCATGTCTGAAAAAGACCAAATACAATCTATAGACATAAGTTCATTACCTTATGGCATGTATCAAATTGTTTGTATTTTTAAGGATGGAAGCAGTATAGTAAAATCTTTTATCAAATCATAACCGAATGAAAGGGAAATTTTCGCTCCTTCAATATTCTACAGCAGCAGTTGCGTTACTCAGCGCTACTGCTGCTTATTCTCAGGTAGTTTATACCGATATTGACCCGGATGTAGTTCTTGATGAACCGGATGAAATGTTCGGCATTGACCTTGACGCTGACGGATTAAATGATTTTAATTTTTTTAATGAGAGTTTTACAACAACAGTTTTCTATATGGACCTTGCAAATGTAAAGGCACTTTTTGTTGGCGCTTTTGATACAATGCTGAATGGAATTGTCGGCAGTACCGGATTCTTATCGGGTAGCGGTGGATTTACTTATTATAGACCTTATGCACTTGAACAAGGTGTATTGATTGGAATCTCAAATAATTTCTATAATGACAACTATCAAACATTAGCAAAAGAAATTGACAAATTTGATTCTCCTTTTAGCAATACCCATTTAGGTAATTGGTATTCATTTTATGGTGTTGAAATATTAGACAAATATTTAGGTTTTCGTTTTACGAATGAAGAATCAATTCAACGTTATGGTTGGATACGTTGCAGTGTGATAGACAGCGGGCACACTTTAATTATTCATGATTATGCTTATGAGTTGCAATCGGATTACCCAATATTAGCCGGAGACACTTCACATTATGTAGATGTAATAAATGTATCCAATACATTTGATGCATCGGTTTATAGTTTCAATAAAAGTATTTATGTGCAGCTAAATAATTTTAAGAATGCGCATTTAATTATTTCGGACATAGTAGGAAAAGTAGTATTGAGTAAAGAATTAGAAAATGTTTCAGAAATAATAAATATGACAAATTATGCAGGTGGGATATATTTGGTGACGATCAGGCAGGAGGATAAAATTTATACTAAAAAAGTATATATTGAATAAGCAGCCCAACCACATCCTATAACATGGGCTTTGGCAAAAAAAAACGGAGATGTGTGCACATCTCCGTTAAGCTTGATTGTGTGTTATCATAGCTTCAGATCATCATCATCCAGATATTTAGTTCCGAAATCAGATGGGCTGTCTTCATTATTGTCCTCTATATTTTCCTCGCTGTTATTATCATGGTCATCTTGCATTGCTTCGTTTTGAAGGCTGTCGTTATTAGTGCGCTCCTCGCGGTAATTGTCGTTTCCGCCATGCTCACGGTAGCCATCACCATCCTGTTCATCATACTTATGTGCAAATGCATCAAAGTCGAAATCGGGCATTAAACCTTTAATATGGTCAACCACTTCATTCATTTCACTTAAAAACTTGTTGAAGTCTTCTTTGTAGATAAACAGTTTATGCCTTTCATATCCGTTACCATCGAAGCGCTTTTTACTTTCGGTAATGGTAAGGTAATAGTCGTTTGCCTTCGTTGTTCTTACATCAAAAAAGTAGGTCCTGCGTCTGCCGGCGCGTATTTTACGTGAAAATACGCTGTCGTTTCGGTTGCTGTTTTCGTGCTCCACTGTCTTCGTTTTTTAGATAATTTGGGTTGTTGTATTCACCAAATTTTCCGAAATATAAAAAGATTTTAAAATAACATGTTAATATTTAAAAATTTTATTTCACTGAACCACCTCTTCGAGGCGCTGCGACTCATACATTTGATAATAAAGACCCTTCATTTGCATAAGGGCTTCATGTGTTCCATTTTCTATTACCGTATGGTCATCTAACACAATAATTCTATCAAATGAAATCAGCGAGAATATACGGTGGGTAATGATTACAGCGGTTTTTTTGTCCAAATAATCACGCATATTCGACATAATGCGTTTTTCCGTTGCCGCGTCTACTGCACTCAAACAATCATCTAAAATAATAATCGGAGCTTCCTTCATAAATGCCCTGGCAATAGATATGCGCTGTTTTTGTCCGCCGCTCAATGTTACTCCTCTTTCCCCTACTAAAGTTTGATATCCGTCTCTAAAGGCTTCTATTTCGTTATTGATAGACGCAAACTGAGCATATTGGATAATGGCTTCCAAATTGGCTGATTTGTTGCCAAAGGCGATATTATTCCTAATTGTATCTGAAAAAAGGAAAACATCCTGAGGAACAGTTGAAATGCCGTTTCTCAAATCTGCAAGGTTATATTTCTTGATATTGATATTGTTGAATTCAATCGCCCCGGCATCAACGTCGTAAAGCCTGAACATTAAGTCGGCAATGGTAGTTTTTCCGCTTCCTGTTTTCCCAACTATAGCCACCTTCTCTCCTTCCCGGATTTCGAAATTTATATTTTTAAGCGCTTGAACTCCTGTATCGGGATAGGTAAAAGAAACATTGCTGAACCTAATATTTCCAGATAATTTACGTTCCGGCAAATTTGAGGCTTGCACATTAGGTTGGGTAAGCAGAAATTCATCAATTCGCTTTTGCGAGGCTGCTGCACGTTGAATAATAGAAACCACCCAACCTAACGAAGTAACCGGCCAAGTCATCATATTAACATAAAACAAGAATTCTGCTAGGTCGCCTGTGCTTAGCTTGCCTTCCATTACTTGCCATCCACCCACAAAAATGGTAATCAACACACTCATGCCAATGAGCAATACCATTAACGGCTGAAAAAGGGCATCAACACGAGAAAGACTTAACGACAGGTTTTTGTATTCGTCGCATTCGCGTTCAAAGTATTGTCCCGTGGACCGTTCACGTGCATATGCCTGAATAACGCGTATCCCGGAAAAAGATTCTTGTGCAATACTGGTCAAATTTGAGAGCTGTGCTTGAATGGCTTCACTTTTTCGATTAATAATACTGTTTACATAGTATATTGAAATGGAAAGTATTGGCAAGGGCAGCAAAACATACAGTGTTAACGTCGGGTTTATACTCACCATCATCCAAATGCCAAAAGCAAAGTTGAACACCAGGTTCATGAAATACATTAAAGCCGGCCCAACGTATTGTCTCACACGCCCAACATCTTCAGCAACACGGCTCATGAGGTCACCAGTGTTGTTTTTCTTGAAAAAAGCAGGCGTTAGGGTGGTATAATGTTTAAAAAGGTCGTTTTTTTGGTCGTATTCAATGTTGCGACTCATTACGATGATTGTTTGGCGCATAAAAAACATGAAAATCCCGCGCAAAACGGTAAATCCTAAAAACAATAACCCGCTAATCAGCACACTGCGATAAACATTTTCGGCTAAATCGTTATTATTTCCGCTAACAATGGCATCATAATTTGTTGTAACGAGGTCTATCATGTCGCCAATATAATGAGGCGCATATACCTGAAACACGTTTGCCAAGCCAACAAACAGCGTTCCGGTGAGAAATAGCCATTTGTATTTCCATAAATATTTGTTGACCGATTTGAGTGCGCGCATAAAGATGCAAAGCTATAAATCAATTGAAAAGTTTCTAGTCTTTATAACTTCTTCTATCTTTGCGCAGCCAATCAAAAAAATACGTTCATTTATGTCGAATAACACGCTTCAATTGACCAACGGTGAAATTTTTACCACGATGTATGAAATGGAACACGAGCAAATGGTGTTCTGTACTGATAAAACAACCGGATTAAAGGCAATTATTGCTATCCATAATACCACTTTGGGACCTGCATTAGGAGGAACTCGCTTTTGGAATTACACCAATGAAGACGAAGCCATTATTGATGTTTTGCGTTTATCGCGCGGTATGACCTACAAAGCAGCCATCAGCGGATTGAATTTAGGTGGAGGAAAAGCAGTTATTTTTGGTGATTCTCGTGCATTAAGCAATCGCGAGCCATTATTTCGTCGCTATGGTAAGTTTGTTAATTCACTAAACGGAAAATACATTACAGCCGAAGATGTTGGAACTTCAACCGGCGATATGGAATATATCAACATGGAAACCGACTATGTTGCCGGCAAACCGGAAGAAGTTGGCGGTGGTGGTGATCCATCTCCTGTAACTGCATACGGTGTTTATTTGGGTATGAAGGCTGCGGCCAAATATGCAAATGGTACCGACAGTTTAACCGGAAAAAAAGTATTAGTGCAAGGTGTTGGGAATGTTGGCTATCATTTAGTTGAGCGTTTAATTAAGGAAGATGCCATTGTAATGATTTCTGACATCAGCGAAGAAAGAATTAAAAAGGTTAGCGATAAATACAAAGTAAGTGTTGTAGATAAGGATGCCATTTTTGATACCGATATGGATATTTATGCACCTTGTGCTTTAGGCGCAACCATAAACGATGAAACTGTAGGCAAACTAAAATGCAATATTGTTGCAGGTGCTGCCAACAATCAATTAAAAGAAGAACAAAAGCATGGTATGGCGTTAATTGAACGCGGCATATTATATGCACCTGATTATTTAATTAATGCAGGTGGATTAATTAATTGCTATTCAGAATTAGAAGGTTACAACCGCGAGCGTGCTTTTCAAAAAACTGAAATTATTTACCCGCGCGCACTTGAAATTTTCGAAATTGCAGCGAAAGAAAAAATAACAACACAAGCTGCCGCGAATCGCATTGCGGAAGCAAGAATTAAGGCTGTAGCGCATATAAACAGTCGTTTGTAAATAGGCCAACAACTGCTGTACCAAAAGCAGTTTATTGGAGATTGAATTTTAACATAAAAGAGCATAACCATTTCACGCAGCTAACGTTGCATTCATAAAAAATAACTAATCGTTAATTGACATGCTGAGCAGAAGAGGATTACGTATTAAGGCAATGCAAACATTGTACATTGTTGCCAGTACAGAGAATATGGATAGCAAAATGGCTGTCAGACAATTAAATAAAAGTATTTACAATTCACATCAAGCTTATCTCTATTGCTTGCATTTTATTACTGAATTAGCGCAGCAAGTTGACCTTGAGGCGCACATGAAGAAGAATAAGTATTTACCAACGCCGGAAGATTTAAACTTCCCGGTTACTTTTTTCAATAATTCATTGATTCGTACGTTACTCAACAATGATTATTTTCAGACAAGGCTTAAAAAAGAGAAGCTGCTTGACTGGAACGACGAAGAATTTGCAAAATTGATTTACAATCAGTTAAAAGAATTTGAACCATATATTAGATATGTTGCGGCTGAGCCGGATGTTGTTCAGGATAAAAAAATAGTAAAAGAAATATTTGACCATTTTTTACTTAAAAACGAATATTTCGATGAGCACATGGAAAATGTGATTGGCACTTGGGCCGATGATGAATATATTGTAAAAGGGTTGATGGACGATTTTTTCAATGCTAAAGAAATCAGTCAGTCAACAGAGCGACATCTTTTCGAATTTTTTATTACTGCTGAAGAAGAAGAATTTGCTGAGGTTTTAGTGAAGAAAACTATTGATGAGGATGCACATTATGATGAGTTAATAAAACCCAAACTCATGAACTGGGAATTGGAACGCGTTTCATTAATTGACAAAATATTGATGAAAATGGCGCTGACAGAGTTTTTGCACATTCCTACGGTTCCAACCAAGGTAACCATAAACGAGTACCTTGATATCAGCAAGCTTTACAGCACACCAAGAAGCCGAGAGTTTATTAACGGCATATTAGATAAACTGATGAACGAGATGAAATCGTCGGGATTGATTATTAAATCAGGTAGAGGACTAAAAGAATAACACTTATTTTTGCAATATGAGATTACGATTCGCTTTATTTACTTTTTCGGTGGCAATAGTTGCTGCTGTTTTATTAGGTTCTTGCAAAGAAAAACCTGCCAACAGCGGTGTTTCAACTGAAGCTACGCAGGTTGAAGATGGCAAACTTTCGACAAAAATCGTTGAAAATCCGACTGAAATCACCTTTGAGCGCGATTTACACGATTTTGGTGAAATTATTCAAGGAGAAAAAGTTTCCACCGAGTTTAAATTCACAAACACCGGTAAAAACGATCTTATTATTACCGATGCGCATGGTTCTTGCGGTTGCACAGTTCCGGAATGGCCAAAAGAGCCAATTGCTCCGGGAGAAAGCGGTGTAATTAAAGTTGTTTTTAATAGTGCTAACAGAAGTTCTGTTTTTAATAAAACTGTTACGGTTACTGCCAATACAATTCCTAGCAGTACAAGTAAATTGATAATTAAAGGAACTATAATTGTTCCAAAAGATTAATAAACCAATAAATATTAATACATGATAGATCAAATTTTATTGTTCTCGCCTCCACCTGCAGGCCAAGAATCTTCAGGCAACTCAAGCATTATGAGTATCGCATTTTTTGTGCTATTCTTTTTAATTCTTTACTTTTTTATGATTCGTCCGCAATCTAAAAAAGCAAAAGATCAGAAAACATTTTTGAATGACATTAAAGCCGGCGACAAAGTTGTTACCATTGGTGGCGTGCACGGAAAAATTCTGAAAGTAGATGATGATACTTATTTATTAGAAGTAGATTCAACTACTAAAGTGCGCATTGAAAAGTCAGTTATTTCGCTTGACTTTACAAAAGCGATGTTAGCACGTAAACAACAATCGTAATTAAATACTGATGCAATTATATTGACACCTGAAGAATCATCAACCGGTGGCAGCAGAGGCAGAAACGCAGTAAGAATGCTTTTCTGCCTCTTAATTGCTTTTATGCTTTGGCTATTTAATACCCTCTCCTATCAGCATGAAGCTACTATTTATGTTGAACTGCAATATCAACTTGCAAAAAATAAAATAAATACCAACAGGCTTCCCGACGAGGCATTGTTGCAGGTTCAAGCAACCGGTTGGCAACTATTAAAAGAATCTTTTTCTGCGCGTTCGCTTGTTTTAGATTTGGGTAGTTATACCGATAACACCACTTTAATTTCCAATAATCATAAAGATTTATTCAGCGCCGACATGCCTGACGATATTGAAATTCTGCATGTAATTCCCGATACCATGGAAATGGAAATTGAGGAAAGGATGCAAAAAATGGTGCCTGTTTACATCAATTTTAAAGGAATCAAAGAAAACAATTGGAAAATAGATTCATTAATCTACAATCCCGATTCCATTTCTATTTCAGGGCCTGAAAGTATTGTGCGCAATATCGATTATTGGACTACTGACCCTATTCGCATTCATGATATTAACGAGGTAGTTAAAGGTGTAGTTGCATTGGAACCCGTGGAGCAAAATAATATCAAGTTATCTGCGGTAGCAGCATCTTACGGAATTATCGTGTATAAGGAATTGGAACACACTTTTAGTTTCGAAATAGTGCTCGACAGCGCAAGTAATCAAACTGCAACAGTAACTTTGAATTGCATAATACCCAGCAATAAAATTTCATCTACTGCTGCCGATGACTTTGTATTCGCTATTAAAGCGACTCCAAACGGCAAAGGTTTTAACATTAGCTGTTCAAAATATCCCGATTACCTGCAAAATATTAAGCTGGAACCATCGTTTATACCTTTAACTGCGCAAGAATGATTAAAGTTGGCATAACGGGAGGCATAGGCAGCGGTAAAACTACCGTGTGTAAAATATTTGAACTATTGGGCATACCGGTTTATTATGCTGATGAGCGAGCAAAAGAATTAATTGCAACTGATAAATCTATTATTAAACAAGTAAAGCAATTATTTGGGGATGATGTTTATGATGCAGCCGGTAAATTAGATAAAAAACGTGTTGCTTCAGTAATTTTTAATTTTCCGGAGATTTTAAATCAATACAATCAAATTGTACATCCTGCTGTGTTTCGCGATGTAGAAAAATGGATGCAACGACACAGCGATCGCGATTATGTAATTAAAGAAGCAGCCCTCCTATTTGAAACCGGCAGCAACAAACAATTAGATAATATAATTTGCGTAACCGCTCCACTTGAATTGCGCATTCAACGCGTAATTGACCGCGACCAAACAACAGCAGAGGCAGTAAAAGAACGCATTGCAAATCAATGGTCAGAAGAAGAAAAAATAAATGCAAGTGATTTTATTATTTATAACGATGGCAGCACGCCATTAATACGACAAGTGTTGCAAATTCACGAAAAGCTTAGTGCATTTGCTAAAATGCAACAAGGCTGAAATTCCAATAATTATTCTTTTTTATATTGAATGCCAAACGATGGAACACCCGCTGCAGCAACGTTTGATGAAGCAGGTCCAATATTGTAGGCGAGGTTAAATCCCCAATTATTAATTGTAAATCCGCCCTTAACAGCTACGCCAATATATTGTTGTTGGTCTAAATACAAAGCAGTGTAACTGGTTGAACAATCACAATCGTTGCTATTTTCTGCAACAGGATTTCTTAGACTTACATTAGCAGCAAAGTATAAATAATCTACAGGTTTAAAGCCGTATTCAACATTTGAAATAATAGCAGTAGTATAATCATTTGTTCTAAAATCGGCACCCAAGTAATATTGCAACCACGAGCGGTTTAAAGCCCAGCCCATTCCAAGCCCCGGTCTAAATCCCCAGCTATTAAATCCGGTTTGCAATCCGGTAAGGTAATTTCTGTCGGTAGTATTTGCTTCAACAAAAAATGAAGCCGTTATAAATGGCTTGCCTTCATAAAACTTATATAGCACACCTGCCTCTATGTTACTGAAATAATCTAATTTTCCACTTTCAATATATTGCCCATCAACAGCATTAAATGCGGGATTAATAAGCGTGCTATTTAATATTTTATAAGGTAATGCAGCTTGAACAGTAACCTTATCGGTTATACCGTATTGCGCAAATAACTTAATTGTTTTATCTGTTATTTCAACCGGAATATCCACTATATCACCTGAATCGTTAAAAGCTTGATCGTAAGTAAAAAAGGTGTAGGATACATTGCCATACCAGCCCTTTGCAGGTAAGGTCCACACTTGTGCCTTAACCTGAACAATTAAGAATAAACTTAAGCAGCACAAACATATCCGACGTATTACCATATTTTTGCAGTTAGATTATCAAAAATACACATTTCATTTACAAACCAAAACTTATGAGTGCAGCTACCTTCGATTTACTTAAAGATATTTTGTTTTTACTTTTTTTCTACTTAGGTGCTGCTTGGATGTGGGGCAAACTAAAGCTGAATGCTGAAAACCAAGAAAAACTGGAAACTGTTTTCAAAAGAAGTAGAGGAAGATTTAAGTGGTTATTTCTTGCAGGCGCCGTTGCACTTACTTGTTTGTTTATATACCAATATTTTATCGAAAATTAATTCACGGGCAGCTCAAATGGCAGATGAATAGGTTTTAAATCTACCATATGACATTTTTCACAGAATTGAGGCGTTTTATTTTCATGCCACATTTGTCGGAATTGGCGATAACCGGGGCTATTTAAACAATACATTATTCCATCATCAAATACATTTCCAAAGTTGAGTTCTTTTGGAAATGGTTTAGCACAGCAAGGCGTAGCATAACCATCCCAACTGATATAAAAATGTCCCCATGGCAAGTGACATTTTTTAAACTCGTTTAGCGATTTAATATCCCAAATGGTGAGTTCAACATTTTTAACTTCGTCGGCTTTTTCTTTCGCGCGTTTTAATTCATTAATAAATGCATCGGTATGAAAGAAATCGTAATAGCTGATATCGTGTGCAGCAACTGCCGCAACATTAAAAGGTGTTACGTTAATATAATCAACCCCAAGCTCACTGGCAATTTCAACCACTTCGGCCATGGTGAAATAATTTTCTTTGATGGCAACAAAATTAAACATTACATCAGCGCGCTTATCTTTACAATAAGCAACAATCTGTTTTACATTTTCATAAAACAATGGATATTCACCGCGCAATCGCACTTGTTCATACACTGCTCCTACCCCATCCATCGAAATTTGCAACGTATCTAAATGGTCTGCAATTTCTTTAACCAGTTCAATACTATTCGGCAAGTGTGCATTTATGGAAATGGTAGTTATAATGCCCTTATTTTTCGAGCGAATATATTTGAGCGCCTCAGGCAATTGTTTATATAACAATGTTTCACCTAAGCCTGTTAACCCAACTGAATCGATATATGGATAAGTAGCATCAATTATTTTTTTCAACTGATTGATATCCATAAAACCCTTTTCCATTTCTTCGCCGTATTGGTATTCGCGTGGACAAGTAATACACTTCAAATTACAGTGGTTGGTTACTTCCAGCATGATAGACGACGGGTGTGCTACTTTTGTACTTTTAGTTTGGCGCAAATACCAAGCATAAATTTTATTATTGGTATATCTGAAAAAATTTAACCCGCCGGGTAAACTCCTTAATCTGCGGAGTGCCTTTTTAATCCTTCTACTATTGATACCAAATGCCATTGTTGGCAAAATTACAAATTCACTGCCAATAACCCTGCCTTAACATCAACAGCAATTGCTTAACTTTACCACTTATATACCAATTGAATGAAAAAAGTAATATTCGGAATAGCGTTAGTATTTACTACGGGCATCGTAAATGCTCAACATACATTTTCAATTTGTGCCGTTGACCCGGTAACCGGTGAAGTTGGCAGTGCAGGTGCATCTTGTATCGAAAACTCCAGAATTATTTCTGATGTACATCCCGGCATCGGTGTGGTGCATACACAAGCTTACTATATTGCCGGCAATCAAAATTATGCCGAAGACTTAATGAACGCAGGTGTTTCGCCGGCAGCAATTATTGATTCGATGGTTGCCAATGATATTTTTGATGACCCGAGTTTCAGACAATATGGTGTGGTTGACCTTATTGATGGTGGCAGAAGTGCAGGTTACACCGGAACAAACACGCAGGATTATAAAGGACATATAAACGGACCAACTTATGCCATACAAGGCAATATTTTATTAGGACCAGAGATTCTCGACAACATGGAAGCCAATTTTATAGGCACTACAGGTAACTTGGCATGTAAACTTATGGCAGCTATGCAAGGTGCAAAAGTGCCGGGAGCCGATACGCGTTGTGCCGAATTTGATATTTCTGCATTGTCGTCGTTTTTAAAAGTAGCAAGACCCGAAGATGAAGCAGGTAGTTTTTGGTTAGATATTCGCGTAACAGATGTTGACGGTGATAGCATTGACCCAATTGATTCGTTGCAAACACTTTTTGATATTTGGGGTGGATGTGAATATACCGGCATTAATAATCAATCAACTGTAGCACCAACTATTTATCCGCAACCTTCAACGGATCTTATTATATTTCAATTAAATGGCAATTTCGATTTTATTACTATTTATGATGTTAATGGAGCAACAGTATTTACATCTAATTTAATTGGAGCTGCTACTACATCAATTAATTGTACTGATTGGCAATCGGGTATTTATTTTTACCAATTGCAAACAAAAACAGGCAATAGCAGTGGTAAAATTATAGTCCAATAATTTATTGTAAGCCGCAAATTAGTTCCGCAATACTCAATAGGTGTTGTTGCGGGGGTAGATGTACATTTGCGTAACCTTTTTCATTTAAATGACTACCGGTTGTATTGCCAATTGCAATAACAGTTTGAGTTGGTTCGATAGCATTATTTAATAAATATCCATCAACATTCAATGGGCTGGTAAACACCAAAATATCGGAATGTGTGGCAGGTGCAGGTAGTGGAATATTATCGTACACTGTTAGTATTTCAACAGCAGCAAATTCGGAAACCAAGGCTGTTACTTTTGATTGTCTGTTTTGAGCTCCGGCAAATACCACTTTAGAATTGGATGCCATTTTATTAAATGCAGCTGCAATATTTTCAGTGGTTCCGGCGCCGATAAAAGCAACTTTATAACCACAGGCATTAACAGCCGCAGCAGTTGCTTCGCCTATTGCCGCAATCTTAATTGTTGATGATAATTGGTAAACTGTATCGAAAAATATTTTGACACCGTTTTTGCTGGTAAAAAATATCCAATCG
>JANMLV010000302.1:0-1872 GCA_031372705.1 Bacteroidota bacterium
CAGCTATACCGGCGACCAGCGTTTGCACGATTCTCCGCATAAGGACTTGCGCAGAGCCAGAGCTGCGGCCGAAAATATTGTTCCAACTTCAACCGGCGCTGCAAAAGCAATTACGTTAACCTACCCCGACCTAATTGGTAAAATTGGTGGTGCAGGTATTCGCGTGCCGGTGAAAGATGGTTCGTTGACTGATATTACTTGTATCATTAATAAGAATACTACCGTAGAAGAAATTAATGCACTTTTTAAAGTTGCTGCAGATAACGATTTGAAAGGCATCTTAAGCTATACCGAAGACCCAATTGTTTCTACAGATATTATTGGCGACCAAAATTCATGCATTTACGATGCGCAACTTACACACGTAATTGGCAAAATGGTGAAAATTGTCGGATGGTACGATAATGAATACGGTTACTCAAGTCGCCTCGCCGATTTAATTGGTCGTATTGCGAAAATGTAAAAGAATGTTATTTAGAAATTTGATGTTAGCAAAAAGTAAAAAATGAAAACCGTTTCCCAATTTAATTTTTCCGGTCACCGCGCAGTAATTCGCGTAGATTTTAATGTGCCCTTAGATAAACAAACATTTGCAGTAACCGACGATAATCGTCTTCGCGCAGCGTTACCTACCATAAATAAAATTATTAATGAAGGTGGAAGTGTGGTGTTAATGTCGCATTTAGGAAGACCAAAAGCCGGACCTGAAGATAAATATTCGTTAAAGCATGTGGTGCAGGCGTTGTCGGTACTTTTGGCTAAGCCGGTTCAATTTGTGAACGATTGTATTGGAGATGTTGCAGTTAATGCTGCTACAAATTTAAAGGCAGGAGAAATTTTATTGGTAGAAAATTTGCGCTTTCATCCTGAAGAAGAAAAAGGCGATGAATTATTTGCACAGGAACTCGCTAAATTGGGCGACGTATACGTAAACGATGCATTTGGAACGGCACATCGTGCACATGCATCCACAACAATTATTGCAAAATATTTTGATGCACCACATAAAATGTTTGGTTTGTTAATGGCATCGGAAGTGGCTGCGGCAACAAAAGTTTTGCATCATCACGATAAACCATTTACGGCAATTATCGGTGGCGCAAAAGTATCTGATAAAATAATGATTTTGGAACGCTTATTAGAAAAAGCAGATAATATCATTATTGGCGGCGGTATGGCTTATACGTTTATTAAAGCAATGGGCGGACATATAGGCAGCTCTTTATGCGAAGATGAAAAATTGGATACGGCAAAAGAATTAATTGAAATGGCGAAAGCAAAAAATGTAAATATATTATTGCCATTTGATTCAGTTATTGCCGATAAATTTGATAATGCAGCAAATATTTCAGGTAGCCAAAGCGCTGAGATTGCAAATGGTTGGATGGGATTAGATATCGGAAAAAAAGCAATAGCTAAATTTTCAGAAACAATAATGGCATCAAAAACTATTTTGTGGAACGGACCAATGGGCGTTTTCGAAATGGCTAATTTTTCGAAGGGCACTGTCGAAATTGCAAAAGCAATTGCCGCTGCAACAAAAGAAGGCGCATATTCATTAGTTGGTGGTGGAGATTCAGTTGCTGCTGTAAATAAATTTAATTTAGCCGATCAAGTAAGTTACGTTTCAACCGGGGGTGGTGCCATGCTCGAATTTTTTGAGGGCAAAACGTTGCCGGGTGTTGCAGCTATTGAAGGGTGATGTTTTGAAAGCTAGTAGTTGAAAATGAACTGCAAATGTTTTTAGACTTATTTCCGCAGTTGGTTGTCGGTAAATGCATTCAGGTTATTAGTTAGATTGCTATATCAAATTCACGCCTACAAGGAACAAATTAAATTCATCCTCCTGCGCCGTGGGGGGGGGGGGGGGGG
>JANMLV010000304.1:0-7488 GCA_031372705.1 Bacteroidota bacterium
TTTTGAGGGGTGATGAAATCCATACTGCTTATTTTTCGAAAGGTAGTACATCTTTTTGAAATTAATAGTTAGTTTTGAGTGGGCTGTAATGGTGGGGTGAGTTTTTTCACACTCTGACGTTATGTGTAACTTTTAAAGACCGACAATAATAATGGGACTTGACATTCATATAGTAACAAACAACTACGAGGAACTTCATTCGGCTGACTACGATGACGAAAAGAACGACTACTTCCACAAGCATACTTTGAGTAGAACATTTTGCAATTTTATGTGTCGACAAAATGTAGTTAGCCACGAACCAGAACTTGAACAAATTGGAAAAATAACAGGCGTTGACATTTCACTAATCTATGAAATGGAAAGTTATCCGGAGGAAGAAGGATTAGCGTTTTTTATTGAGAAAGCCGACAGTGAAGAAGAGAAGCAGAAAATACGAAAGAAAGCAGAAGAAGATAAAGCCAAATTACAAGGGAACATAGATCAGGTGTTATTGACAATAACTGAATTGATTGAGAAGCTTAACTCAATAGACAACCTTCCATCCTTACTTCTACCGACCGACTTTGATTCTCTCGGAAATGAAGAATATTTTTCATCATTTAAGGTTGACAAAGGAGAAGGTTATATTGGAAACAATTTTGGACAAGACTTAAGAAACTTCAAGAGGTTCTTAGAATTTGCCAAGGACAAAGGAACAACAACAGTATGGTTTAGCTATGGGTGTTAAAAAAGCTACACATAACAGCAGTTACTGTTGCACAAGGTAGTGTAAAATAAACTGTGTCAAAGTTGTTTTCATATCGGGTAATGTCAACCGGAGCGAAGTTCTTGGGTAAAAATATTGGGGGCTCGAAGCCCCTAATATTTTTGAACCATCGGTATAAAGTTTCACCGTCGCTTCGCTCTTGGGTGACATAAAATTAATATTTATCATTAATATCGGCACAATTAAATATTTAGACTTAATCGGTTTCCAAAAATGATGCTCAGTTGGGAGACTGTTATTCCCCAATTATGTAATGGCGCAGTCCATTTTTTTTGTATGTTTTGTGTAGCTAAATAAATTAATTTTAATAAGGCCATATCACTCGTAAAAGCACCTTTGGTTTTGGTTACTTTTCTTATCTGACGATGATAACCTTCGATGGTATTTGTGGTATAAATTAATTTTCGGATTGCAGCCGGATATTTAAAGTAGGTGCTCAATTTACTCCAGTTGCGTTGCCAGGATTCTATAACTACCGGATATTTTTTATGCCATTTTTCTGCTAGTTTTTCAAGTTCCATTTCTGCCGTTTCAATATTTACCGCCTGGTATACCGGCTTTAAATTTTGCATAAATTCCTTCTGGTCCTTGCTTGCTACATATTTTAGTGAGTTACGGATCTGATGAACTATGCAGCTCTGCACGTCTGTTTGTGCAAACACCGTAGAAATAGCTTCTGTAAAGCCTTTTAGGTTATCGGTGCAGGCTATCAAGATATCATTTACACCCCTATTTTGTAAATCTGTTAATACACTCAGCCAAAAGTTGGCACCTTCAATTTCACTAACGTAACAACCTAATATTTCCTTTTTGCCTTCCGTTGTTATTCCTAAAATATTATATACACAACGGGTAACCATTTTGTGATCCTGCTTCACTTTATAATACATCGCATCCATCCATACAATGCAATACAAGGACTCTAAAGGCCGACTTTGCCATTCTGTTACCATTGGTATTACTTTATCGGTAATGCTCGATAGAGTGGCTGCAGATATGTCCGTATCATACATCTCTTTTATATGAGCTGAGATGTCTCTAAAACTCATCCCCAACCCATATAAACCGATTATCTTCTGTTCCAAACTTTCTGCTAAAATCGTTTCACGTTTGCGGACAATTTGAGGCTCAAATTCACTATCCCGGTCACGTGGTGTTGAAAGCTCAATAGTGCCTTCTGCCGTTTTTAATTTTTTAGTCGTTCGACCATTCTTTCGGTTGCCCTGATCCCGCTGACCTTCATCTAAATGAGCATCTAGTTCCGACTCTAGTGCAGCTTCTAAAAAATCTTTTAACAAAGGCGCAAACGCACCATCCTTGCCAAACAGGCTTTTGCCAGAGCGAAATTGCTCTATGGTCTTTTTTTTGAGTGCTTCGTAGTCGAAGTCTGGTTTCTGTTTTTCCATCTTTTAAACTGGTTTTCAAAATTCATAATAATTTTTGAATTTTGACACAGTTTATTTTACACTCTCTTGCACAACTTCCTAATGCCAGTAATTTATAATTAAAATCGTCCAAAACAATTGATTCTAGGCTATTTTAACGAATGCTGATTATTCCCCTGCTATTAATTTGCTAAAATTTGCATGATCCTCATGCGCTTAAAATGCAATTAAAACCATCGATTTGTATAATTTGGCAGTTGTTTCTCTTTTACTAATTTGTAATTTTTATTTGCAACCGGATTTAAGCGAATAAATTTTAAATATTTCTTCATATTGTAACATAATGATGCCATTAAAACATGTTTATTCGCTTGTTTTATTCCTCTTGTATTCACTCTGCGCATACCCATAAAATTTAAAAGTGTGCCGAGAACAGGTTCTACTGTTTTACTTCGTATACGCACCATTGTTTTAGCGTAATCAGTTTGCATACGTTTATGCATGCGGTCGTAATATGGTTTATCTACTGTGTCATCAATCTTTTTAAATTTCGTTTTCTCTCCGGCACAACTTAATCTTAAAGGACAATTCTTACAATCCGTTTCACTGCTGCGATATGTTTTTTTATCATAACCTTTGCTGTCTGTTCTTATGCCTTTAAAAGTTAATATGGCTTTGTTACCTCGTTGGCATTCATACTGGTCTAATTCTTTGTTATAAATAAATCCTTCTCTTGTGTTGCGATATTGTCCAAAGTTGGGAATGTAAGCTGTAACATTATTTTGTTCAGCATGCGCTAAAGCAGGCCCGCTGCTGTATGCAGTATCGGCTGCTATTTCTTCTATTGCAATTTGATTTTGTGCTAAATTATTTATTGCTTGATCTAAAATTGCAGGCAAACATTGGCTGTCTCGTTTATCTGCAAAATTTGCCATTGCCCCGGTGATATCATGGTGTGCATCATCTACTGCCAACTGCCCAAAATAGTTGAGCTGACGTGCCTTTCCGGGCTTTACCGATATCCGTGCATCGGGGTCTGTGGGACTAAAATGCGTGTGATTGGATAAAAACTTTGGACGGATAATATCACCATGTTCATCAAGGTTATTTATTTTATTCGTTTGGCCAGTAGTATTAACGCTGCCGGGTTGGTCTTTATATTCGTTTGCTTTCCAGGCGTGGTGCTTATCTACCCATTTTTTTGTTGAGGCTTTTACGGTTTGATTTTCATTTGCCGGTTTTTCATCGGTAACATTTTTAGGTTTTTCATCAGATTCATTTTCTAATGATTCAATGTATGCTGCGGCATCATCAACAATTTCTTTTTCCATTAATGAATCTAAACTCGCATTTGCTTTTATAAATGCAGAATCAATTGCTTGGCGCTTGCCCCTAACCATGCCTTGCTGCACACATAGTGACAATACTTTTTGAAATAATTGTAAAAATATTTCCTCACCATACAATTGTCGCGTTCTGCTCAATGTGCTATGCCATGGTAATGGTTCATCAATATCGTAACCAATAAAAAATAATATATCTAAGCGCATGGAAGCGGTACTCATAATTCTTCTATCGCTGCTAAGGTTTTCAAAATAACCTACCATCATTAATTTAAAAAACACAACCGGATCTATACTTTGCTGTCCTTCATCACCATAAAATGAGGCCGTCGCTTTATATAAAAAATTCAAATCCAATGCATTATCCAGCATGCGATAAAAATTATCAGCAGGTACACGGTCGCTTAATTGGAAATGGACAAATAATTTTTCGGAGTAGCTTTTTTTCCCTTGCATATGCTAAGGTAAACAAGCTTATTATGGTAGTAAAGTCTGTTTTAAACAGTAAAATGTGTACATTTGTGTAGTTGTGCAACGAGCACAGCACATTTGCAATAGGCGGAATTTCGTGTTCCGCAGACAGTTTAGTGGTAGCCGAAAGTTTTGTGCTACGCATAAACATCTGTGTTAAAAACCCCGCCCATCGCAAATCTGCATAACGTTAACCACAATTTGAAAAAATGAAAGATAGTACTTTATTAAAGATTTATTTATTCATTGCAATTTTCTCACTTGGAATATCTGCAAAAGGACAAGACAGTTGTATCAATCTACTTAAGGAAGGACAAAAATATGTTTCGATTTCAAACCCAAAGAACATCTTAAGATTAGGCACAGAATGGGAACAAGTTGCTTTCTATGATAATTTAAAAGATTCTATGACTATTTATCTAGAGCCCCAAAGCATCAAGATACTTAGTAAAAATAGGATTAAGTATATAACAGCTGAAGATAAATTAACATTTAAAGGAAAAAAGGCATTTAAAATAGTTTTCGGTGGTCGTGGACCCGAAAAACAGAAATATGAAATAAAATATTATGACGAAAATTGTTTGATTTTGGAATCGACATTTACTAACAAAGGTTTTTATAACCGAAAGTTGGTTTATTATGAACAAAAGACTATTCGCTACCTCTGGAAAAAAAAATAAAATGTGGTTAACATCGGTTTGGTGCTATGGCGGGCTTTGTACTTCTATGGAAGATTTTTGCTAAATTCGTAATGAGAATTACAAAAAACGATTTGCCTCCAAAAACCGCCACATCAATTAACCGCAACCGTTATCCATCACATAAAATAAGCACCCAATGAAAAAATCAAAAACACCATTTCCTGGAATTAAATTGTTTACAGGAATTGTGCTCTGCATTATTATGACATCTTGCAATAGGCAAACGAATAATGGAGATAAACTAAACGTAATAGAAGAAACAATACAATCTCCGGATTCAATAAAACAGATAAGTCAGGTTGTGAGAATGATGTATCAGGATAGCAAGGGTGTTTTTTGGTTTGGAGCGGAAGGGGGAGCTTACAAACTAGCCGGCGATTCGTTAATTCATATTGATAGCATTAAAAGCGAATTAGGCGGAAGAGTAACAATTAAAGATATTGCAGAAGATAAAGATGGGATAATTTGGTTTGGACATACCGATGGTATCAGCAGTATTGACGGTACATCAGTGACCAATTATTACGAATCAGATGGCTTAATAAGCAATGATGTTTGGTGCATTGAGACGGATGTTAATGGTAATGTTTGGGTTGGGACCATAGAAGGTGCTTGTATTTTTGATGGACAAAAGTTCACTAAATTCGATCTCCCCGAAGGGAAGATAGATACAACTGTTGGTGTATCAAGTACAAAAATGATTCATAGTATACTTGAAGATAGAAAGGGAACAATATGGTTAAGTACTAATGCAGGTTTATTTTCATATACAAACAAAAAGTTAAAGAGTATTTCAGACGAAGTAGGTGTTCCAACAAATTTTGTCAGCAAAATAATTGAAGACAAAAAAGGTGGATTTTGGGTTTCGACTTCAATAGGACTTTTTCATCTCAAAGAGAATATTCTTACCAATATTTCAGAAATGCATTTTGAAGAAAACAAAGGAACAGGCAGTGTAATTGTGGATTTTAAAGGTGATGTTTGGTTTAATTGCGGTCGTAGTATACATAAATTAAGTGGCGAGGAGCTCACTGAATATCGAATAGAAGAAGGAAATTATGGTCCGCTGACTTTTCAAATTTACGAAGACCGGCAAAAGCGACTTTGGTTTGTGGGGTTTGGAGGAGCATATCGTTATGAAAATGACAGATTTATTAATGTTACACAAAATGGGCCTTGGTAAAAAATACGAACGCAAAACAGCACACAAGAAATTGGCAGTTCACTGCTTCGTATGACAGTTTTGTGGTTAATCAAACATTCGTTCGTCGCATGAATTACCTGGTAAAAATCGCCAACTTCTCCTAGTTGCAAAACGATAATTAACAGTTATGTACTGCCTTTAAATTTTGTTCTCCCGATAGCTTCGGGATTGCTCATTTTTGTTCAATCTAAAAATTTAAACTCCTATTGATTAGGATTGAGCAAAAGTGAGCAAAATTTGGGTTTGGAGTAGATGTGAGATTAATAGTAATTATTGCCATTCTTCAATTTTATTTTATGTCAATTAAAGTTTGCATTATCATGATAGCACTGCCCTTAAATTTTGTTCAATTTTGCTCATTTTTGTTCAATAAAAAAATTAATACTCCCACTGAACAAAATTGAGCAAAATTTGGGATTTGGAATAGTGTTGAAGTTTTTTGGTAATTATTGAAATTTTTTATTTCAATCGGAGTGAGATTTATCACTTAGGTAATGCCAATAAATTTTGTTCAATTTTGCTCATTTTTGTTCAATCTAACAATTAATACTCCCATTGCGCAAGCCTTGTTTATACTTTGTTTGTAGCAACTCGAAATTTTCGCCTTCCGGCAATTTTAGATGCAGGAAAATTGCAAATTAAGATGTAATCTGTAAGGTTCTATAAACCTTAACTATTTCAATGTGTGAATCATGTAACTATAAATTTTAATAGTGTAATGCCTGTTCCTATGCAGATGTTCACCTTTGGCGTAATAATTTAGAAGTAATAAACTGTCCAAAAATCAAGTCCTCCAACACGACACCGATTAAAACATCGGTTTCAAACCCGATTGCAGCGGTTTATGCTGACTACATTAGCTTAAAAAATGCACTTACAAAAGACAATGCCGATAGTGCAGCCGTATATGCAAATAAACTTTTCAATGACATCGACAAAGTGCAAATGGATAAACTCACTGCCATATTTCGGAAAACAAATGTCGAGTTGTGGAAGCACCAAAGAAACAATCACTGTAGAATAAAAATACATCTCGTTTATTATGATTATAAAAATTAGATTGTCAGTTTTCACTTTAATGTGTTTAGTTTCAGCAAACAATCTTTCAGCCCAAAAAGTGGTCCGTTACGATTTATATGTTCGTGATACAACGGTAAATTTTACCGGAGAAAATAAAAAAGCTATTGCAGTAAATGGCCAAATTCCAATGCCAACGTTAACTTTTACTGAAGGAGACACGGCTGAAATTTATGTTCATAATGAATTGAATGAAGAAACCTCTTTACATTGGCACGGTATATTTTTACCCAATCAATACGATGGGGTTCCCAACCTAACACAAATGCCAATCAAACCTCATACTACACATTTGTATAGGTTTGCAATTATACAGCACGGCACACATTGGTATCATTCACACACAGGTTTGCAAGAACAAATCGGCATGTATGGTTCAATGATTTTATAGAAAAAAGAAACGGATATTTCGTTCAGAAAAGGCATTGACGATTTGCCAACTATTCCAATAATTTTAAGTGAGTGGACTAATTACAAACCCGAAAATGTTCACCGCATGTTGCACAATGCAACAGATTGGTTTGCGATTAAGAAAGGA
>JANMLV010000309.1:0-7208 GCA_031372705.1 Bacteroidota bacterium
TTTTGGCCCGATTGCCCCGCATGGTCGACCGCCGCCTGCAGGTCGGCCAGGACGCCCGGTGCCGGCACAAAAACCGGATATACAAACATTTCTTTAGTTAACCTGGTTTCTGCTACCAGTTCACGCATCAATCCACTGTTGCGCAATCTTCTCGGACGAATTTGCATTACTTCAATAATTTGGTGTAAAGTTACTACCGATATACAGTAATATTAATTCCGTTAAAAAAAACAAGTATTTTTACCCCGGATATGTTCGATTATACAGACAAGGAATTTAACAAAGATTTTACCAGGCATTATTCATTGTTGCTTCAATTAGAAGAACAGCAATACAGTTATGCCATTTATGAAAAAAGAACAGGGAAATTGCAAGCATTAAAAACAGTAACGCTTAATAATGCTGCGCCCGGTGACATGCTGAGTAAGTTGCGCATTTCAGTTACCAACGATGATATGTTGCAAGTGCCTTATCACGAAGTAAAAGTTGGATTTACTTCATCTCCATTTACGCTGGTGCCTAGGGTTTTGTTTGAAGATGACAAAGCTGCACAGTATTTGGCGTTGAGTGCCGAAATTGAAGCGAATACCAAGATTTATGCAAATAATGTAAAAGGCGTTTATACGCGAAATGTATTTTCGGTTAATACTGCGGCTATCGATTATTTAAACGATGTTTTTGAACGTCCTAAAATTTTTCATGCTGCATCGGCTTTGCTTGAAACGGCTTATCGCAGCAGAGAGCAATTTGCAGACCAACAGTTAATATTAGATATCAAACCCGGAACTATTCATATTTTATATTTTGAAAAACGTGAGTTTAAATTCATGAATCAATATCATTACGTGAATAAAGAAGATTTCCTTTATTACGTGTTGTTGGTTGCCGATCAATTTATGATTGACAGAAATGTGGCAGATTTAAAACTTTCGGGCGAAATAGTGCCGGATTCGATGCTTTTTGGTGAATTGTGGAAATTTTTTAAAAATATTTCCTTCTTGCCAACCAACGAGAACATTGAACTGCCCAACGAGTTGAAAGAAAAACCGATTTACATTCACAATACCTTATTGAGTCTTGATTTATGCGAATAGTAGCCGGCAAATTTAAAGGACGCAGGTTCCATCCTCCAACCAACTTACCGGCGCGACCAACTACCGATTTCGCTAAGGAAGGGTTATTCAATATACTTACTAATATTTTCGATTTTGAAGAAGTGAGTTTCCTCGATTTATTTGCCGGAACAGGAAGCCTGAGTTTTGAAATGGTTTCTCGCGGCTGCGAAGATGTTGTTTGTGTAGAGTTAGATAAAAGGAGTGTCGATTTCATTCGCAAAACTGCAGAGGAACTAAAAGGCAATATCAATGTGATGAAAATGGATGTTTTTGAATATATCCGCACTACTAAAAAGCAATTTGATGTGATTTTTGCCGGGCCACCTTATCCGTTAGAAAACATCCCAATGATTGTTGAGGAAGTGTTAGAAATGAATTTGTTAAAGCCGGAGGGATGGTTAATTCTTGAAACCAATCAAAAGTACAGTTTTGCCGATCATCCCAATTTTATTCGCGTGCGCAATTATGGAACTACTCATTTTCATGTGTTTGGACATCAAAGCAAAGTAATAGATACGCCAATATCGAATACCTAAAACAGTTATATTTACATTATGACACGTATTGCAGTTTTTCCCGGCTCGTTTGATCCCATTACTTTAGGGCATGTAAATATTATTGAACGTGCATTGCCGCTGTTCGATAAGATTATTATTGCCATTGGTAAAAATTCACAAAAGCAAGGATATTTCACATTGGAACAGCGTATTAACTGGTTGCAGGAGCTTTACTTGAATGAAAATAAAGTTGAAATTGACAGTTATGAAGGCTTAACCATAGATTACTGTAAACTAAAAAATGCACAATATATATTGCGCGGACTGCGCAGTGCAGCGGATTACGAATACGAAAAAGTAATTGCGCAAACCAATAAAACGTTGAATACTGAAATAGAAACGATATTCATATTAAGCAACCCCGAATTAGGGCATATCAGCTCTACAATAGTAAAAGAAGTGCTTAGAAATAAGGGTGATATCAGTAAAATGGTGCCAATTTCAGTTAGCCGTGGTGCATAATTTGAATTCCGCTGTTTACTACTTCGCGAATATTGGCATAAGCTTTATTCAGTTTTTCTTCCACCTGCGCTGCAGGAATCCACTTTGCTAATTCAATATCTTCTTCTTGTTGAGGAACAGGTGGGGTTTCATCGCTCGACATCATTAAATACCAATGTGTTACTTTAAGCACTTTCGTTGAAGAGTCTAATCGATACGTATGAAAGGTTTTTTTTAATTTCTTTACAATCGATAATTTTTGCAATCCTGTTTCTTCGCGAACCTCTCGTAAGCCGGCTACTTTCTTTTTTTCGCCTTCATCTAATTTCCCTTTCGGTAAATCCCACATCGATCTGCGAAATATCATCAACACTTCATCTTTATTATTAAATACCAATCCGCCGGCGGCTAATATTATTTTATAATCAGCGAATAACGATTTTCTTATAGCCTTAATATCCTGACCATAAATAGTCATACTCTTGGGTCCGGCGTTTTTTTCAATAAGGTAAAACGTTTTGTTTATATCTTTTTCCTGGTCGGATGTAAATACAGGATTGTTGGCGTCACCTGTGTTAATTGTAGCCGGTAATCCACCGGAAATGATATAAACGGGAGTCTCGTTGATGAAAATTTTATAGCTTTGGGGCATGCTGTTTAATTCTAGTGATGCAACTCTTTTCGGTGAAAAATTATTATCTATCGGTGCCATTAAATTGCGCCCGAATGATCCATTTACATGGGCCAGTGGCTGGCGGTCGCCAATTTACTGCGATAACCGGTTAACATTATCATATCCGGAAATCAGAACCTGGCTCAAAAATACGCTAGCGGCAGGTATTAGTCAAAAGTTTCCTGATGTGGAAATCATAGCCGGTGTTGCTACAGCAGGCATTCCGCACGGTGCACTAGTTGCTGAAGCGCTTAATCTACCTTTCATTTATGTTCGCTCCGAAGCTAAAAAACATGGTCTCAGCAATCAAATTGAAGGAAAATTACCTCAAGATGCTAAAGTTGTGGTTGTAGAAGATTTAGTATCAACAGGTGGAAGTAGTTTAACCGCTGTTAACGCACTGCGGACTGCCGGTGCCAATGTTTTAGGTATGACTGCCCTTTTTACCTATGCATTCGATGCGGCCGATACCGCATTTACTGAAGCAAATTGTAAGTTGTTTACACTTTCCGATTATCCTTCATTAATTAAATATGCATTAGATAACGGTATAATTGCTCGCGAAACTGAAGCCTTATTAGGCGAATGGCGCACAAACCCTTCTACATGGATGCAGCAATAATTAATGCAATTATTTTATTCGGTGCATGTGTCGGCTTTTTTGGCGGATTAGTGAATTTACTGTTATGGAAAAGAACATTAAGAAATAAAAATGTTTTTGGGATAAAAGTACACGACGGATTTGAAAACGCAATTAACAAAGTATTGAGCAATGCATCGAATGATTTAGCCCCCGATATAAAAAAATTAGAAGCGAAAATTTTAGATTTATTCGACAATTTTATGGCAACCGGGTTAACACAAAAAATGCCTGTGCTCAGCATGTTTATTGACGAAAAATTGATTGATGAAATTCGCGTAATTTTTCATGCGGAAATGTCAGCAAATTTGCCGCAATTATTAAAATCGGGTTTGGCTACTAACGATAAAAACACGGGAATTGGTGCAATTGCAGCAAAAGCGATGGACAAAGTATTTAAGCAATACACCAAGCATGCCATTATTTATTTGCTGATAGGCGCAGCAATAGGAGCTTTGTTAGGTCTAGGTTTTGCTTGTTTATTGGATGGTGTATATTTTAATGCTTAACGAATTCAATGAAAAGCAAAATATTGCGGGTGCTTACTCAACTACAATTAATTTATTTACAGTGAATTCATTGCATGTAATGTTTGCAATATAGCTGCCTGATGGTAAATTAGTTGTGGTAATGATACAATCTGCATCATCTTTAATTTGTTTATTTATAACAATATTTCCCGTAACATCATAAAGTTGAATCCAAGTATCTTCTTGCTGAATAGTTTCCGGTATTGCTATCATAAAATAATCACCGGCCGGGTTTGGATAAACACTAATTGCACTAGGTTGTAATGCAACCACAGCTGTGCCTGCTTCAATTACAGTTGAACTGAAATCAGCTCCACAACCATTAGTAACAACAAGTGTAACATTATAACTACCGGCTACCGGATAAGTATGCCATGGATTTTCAACTGTAGATGTTGCACCGTCTCCGAAATCCCAAAACCATGTAATGGCATCAACAGCCAAACTCGTAAAAACTGCAGTAAGTGCATCGGTAACCAACACATCGAATGCTGCAATTGGTAATGGTGTAATTGTCATTGAAATCGTATCTGAATTAAAACAACCATTTGCATCAACTACCTCAACATCATAAGTTCCTGTTTCGGTGACAAAAAGTGTTTGCGTTATATCACCTGTATTCCATAAATAACTTGACCCGGTATTTTCTGCGTCTAACATTGTGCCTTCGCAGGCAATGCCATCATCACCCAATTCAATTACGGGAAGCGGATTAATAACGATATGAGCCGAATCGCTAACACTGCAGGCTAAACTGGCAACATACACCACCCAATAATCACCACTCTCAACAACATCAATGGTTTGCGTTGTTTCTCCGGTGCTCCAAAAATAACTTTCGGCACCTTCGCCGGCATCGAGTATAACTGATTCATCGGCACAAGCTGTAACGTCATCAATCGACAAGTCAGGTGGTGTAATAAAATAAATAGTATCTGTAACAGTTCCTGCGCATGGTGTTACGGCATAACGCCATGCCATGTTTTCCATTTCAAATGCTTCGAGATTATATATTTCGTCGGCAACATAAGCAGTAGTTCCGGGTAAGTCTTCAATGCCCTGTGTCATATTGCCGCCATCCGACTGAATATCGTTGCTGATTATATCAATCATGTTTGAAGTTTCATAAATAACAATCTGGCCTGTAACGGTTGATTCACTTAAATAATGCCTTACCGCATTGTATTCAACAATAAACCTGCGGAATGGCGCTGTGCCTTGAGTTTCATAATAAATACTGCCACCATCGCCCGGGTTTAAATCGGTCCAACAAAATGCAATCATATTATTTGGCTGCGCTGCATTGGGAAAATGTTGAGGTGTATAAGATGTAGTTGCAGTTCCACCCACAAATTGAATGAATCCGTTTGAAGCAATAGACATACCTGTATAGGTAATACCAAAAAATGTAAAATTAAATCCGATATCAGCTGTCCCAAAAGCATCGTCACCAAGCGAAAGTGATTCAGGATCATACAAAGTATATGGTGCAAATGGAATTGCTGTAACGGTATATGCGTCATCAGGAATAAATGAATAGGTAACTGTTGTTGATGCGCCAATTCCACCTACTAAAGCGGGATTCAATTCTCCGGTTTCACTATTTATTATGGCATCACCGGTCCAAGTTCCGCCTCCTGCAATTGGTGATGGAAATAGTGTTCCACCATCATAACATAGTGATTCCGGAAAACCGGCAGTTAAATAAGTTGAAGTATTTTCGGCAATAGCCGTTAGACTGTCGTTTCCGGGAAATTCATCTGAAACCCAACTGGTCCATGCTTCAATTGTATGGTAACCATCAAATGATAAATCTGCTGTCCCTGTAAATGTATATGTTGCTGTTGCATCAGGGATTATCCCGCCTACAAATGGCTCGGTAATAACGGTTCCGCCATCAACCGCGAAATTTAAATTAAAACCAAAAGCATTTTCGGTCCCGAAATTTTCTATAGTTATGGTAATTGGCGTTGTAGCACTTAGGTCGCAATCGGGAGCAATGCTTGTAATATTTGCCACACCAATATCATGGCCTAATCCGGCAATTGCAATGCTATAATCTTCAGCTTCTCCATAAGTTTGCGAGCTGCAAGCCGTAAATGCAGTAGTGCCGTATACACAGCGCAATCGCAATCTGGTATCGCCTGTTATAGCTTCTAATGGAACGGTAAAATCGACAAATGTTTCATCACCTGCCGTTAATGTAACCGCTGTCATTATTTCCTCATCAGTTGAAAATACTTCATCTTGGTTGTAATCAATCCATGCTCTGTAACCTTCAGCAAACGAAGGTGTATTTACAATTTGCATGGTATAGGTTTCTCCAAGATAGAGTACCGTGCTCAAATCTGTAAAATCGCTGTAACCACTGCCATCGCCGGGTCCTGAGGCCAAATTATTAATGGTATTTAATGCAAAACCATCTATATAATCATTATCGGTTGTGCCTGCAGTATAAGGCGCTTCACAATACTGAGCATTGGCGCTTAATACGCATATGCTCAACAACAAGGTTAAGGTAATAGTACGCAAATTGGGTGTGGGTTTAGGTAACCGTTTATTTGTTCATCGACTGCATATAAGCCGACATTTTCATTGCTCTTGTTTCGAAGTAGCTGTTCCATTTTTGTGCGTCCCAAACATTGCCAACGCTATCTTTCATAGCTTTTGCAGTAACGTAAAGTTTTTGGGTTGCAAAATCACCGCGCATGCTCAAATTTAAATCTGCAAACGTTGCACAAAACTGGTCAAGTACTTGTGCGTTAGCAAAATTTAATGCTGTAATGTCAATCACATATTCGTCGGCCAACGGTTGGTCAGCGGGCAATGTAATTTGCATTTGAGTGTTAATGGTTGCAGTTACAGGGTCTTTCGACACAGCTGCACTTACAGTAACAAAGCCTATGGCAATAAATAAAATAGAAGTAGCAATTTTTTTCATCCTGTTTTTTTTAATTGCACTAAAGGTACATAAATTTTTGAAAGTAGGTAAGGCTAAAAGTGGTCTGATGTGGTATAAACTTACAAAGTATATCCAGGGAGGCTTTGTAACGCTTGATCGGTTTTTATGAAAGTGCCTTTAGCGGATGCCAGTTTTTCACCATTTGCATCAAGCAGTTCAGCTGTAGCGATGTAAACTTTACCTTTTGCTTGCTCAAGCTTGCCTATCGCCGAAATGGTGCCTGTGGTAATAGGTTTCAAAAGTTTGATATCAAAACCGGCAGTTACTACGAATGTTGAATGCTCAATTGA
>JANMLV010000311.1:0-10785 GCA_031372705.1 Bacteroidota bacterium
CAAGTAAGATGCATCGTCAGGTTCAATGGCATCATTATCAATAATGGTGTAGTCGCGAGATATTAATGCACCTAACGGAAAATCGCCTGCATAGTTGTTTATAAAATAAGTTATGCTGCCATTTTCAAAAGCATCTACCTCAGCATCATCAATTGCACTAATAATAATTTGCTGATTGATTAAAGCAGTTGAGTCCGGTAAAAATATTAATTGAATGGTATCTAAGGTACCATCAAATAGTTGAACTTCTAGTTCGGTACCGGTCGGGTAGGAGGGGAAAATAGTAAATAGAAGGGTATCTTCAGGAATAGTTGATAATGCAATTAATAACGTATCTGCCAGTAATTGGTCTTCATCTAAACTTGTTGCATAGTTGGTAAATTGGGCAACAGGAAATGCAGGTAAGGGTTCTAATTCTCGTGAATAACCATAATTGGTTGAATACACTCCTGCAACTTCAATAATTCCATTTTGATTTAAATCTACTACTTGACGATTTGTGTAATTAAATCCATATTCAACAGGATATGGAAAAAATCCGGTCCCGTTTAAATTGATATATACCTGTGTTATATAGGTTCCTGTAATTAAATCTTCAAATCCATCATTATTTACATCAGTAAATTTTAATCGCTCGGGTTGGCGAACTTTTGCAAGATAACACATGGTTTTTGGTGCATCATACATGCCGGGGCCGGTGTGTTTTAACCACTTTATTAAATCACCGGAAGTATTAATTACAATATCCTCTAATCCATCACCATCCACATCAAACGGATAAATATATTGACCATTAGTGATTGTGGCTAGCACAGTTCTAACGCCAAAAGTTCCTAAATCTTCATTGTAATAGCACCATAAATTATCATCTGCCTGATTATATACCAGCACATCCAAATCACCATCTAAATCTACATCAGATGCAATTGGAAATCCTTCGTTATCATAATAATCGTCCAGCATTGAGTGGTACTCAAAGTTGCCTGTACCGCCCATATTTTTTAACCAGAAATAAGCATCATGTTCATCATAAATATCAAATCCATCATAATCATACCCTTCAAAAAATAATTGACCATCAGCAGCAAGAATATCTAAATATCCGTCGCCATCAATATCGGCAACAAAAGAATTTAGGCAGCTATAAACAGGATTCGCACTGTGTTTATCAACCGCAGTATGCGTTGCATTCCGATAACTGTTCCATTGATAGGTGCCGGCGCCACCTTCATACATTGTTCCGCCTGAAGTAAACAAATCATCTGCAAAGCCATCATTATCTATATCAAAAACAATAGCGGAATAGGGTGAGGCATAATAAAAATTATTTGTTCCAACTTGTTCTATAGTGCGTTGATAGTTGACCACATCTGCGTCATTCTCATATTGATAGACATCCAAATGATTGTCAATTAAGATTGATGCAAATGCCGCAGTGTCTGCCAGTTGTATTTGGTCTACTGCAAATACATTACTTCTTGGTCTAAATATTTCCTGGTAACTTGAAAATAATTGTTCAACAGTATCAGTTTTTGCTACAAGCAACATATTTACATCGGTAATAACAATATCGTCAGTCCCATTTGTATCTAAATCACTAATTGATACAGATAATACGTTATTGTTATACGAATCAGGAATCACATCAACAAGTGGTATCATTTCTGTGTCAAAAGTCATACCGCCCGTGTTCTTTAAAACTGCAATTGCATTTAAAGCTATTCCATCATAAGCAGTCGTGAATTGATTGAAAATAGTTACAATTTCCGGCAAGCTGTCAGCATTAAATTGTGCAGTAGTTACATCTGAAACACCATCCGGAAAATACCAATTTTGCGCAAGTGAAAATTCAGATGCATTATTTTCATATAATTCTAATGAAGCACTTCCGGCAAGATAGTTATAACCTACAAGCATATCTGCATCATCATCGAGGTCCATATCAGTGAGTTTAATTGATAGTACACGCGTATTTGTGAGTAATGAAACTCCCGGAATATCAAAAATACCGGCACCACTATTTTCGCGAAATACAATTTCATCGGTAGTATTTGAAAAATAAACGATATCTAAATCTGTATCATTATCTGCATCTGCAACACGCATATGGTAGGGGTCTGATGTGCCAATGTCGATTAATTGTTGTGTGAAAATTGGCTCAATTGCTCCATTGTTGATGTAAAAAAGTATATTCGCTGTTCCCCAATTGGAAATAATATCCATAAAGCCATCGTTATTAATATCCTTTATATCTAAGGAACGAGGACCGCTTCCTACCCAAGCTCCCGAAATTGGATGTTGTGTTAACATAGTACCAATTCCATTTACGTTTTCAATCCAATCAATGTATTTATTATAATAATCTGCAATAACAAAATCCGTATCACCATCGCCATCAACATCTGCAGCGCGCAACATGGTAATAGGATCTGAAACAGTAAATTTGAACGGGACAAGTGCTATAGAATCACCTAAATTTTTGTACCAAACTAATTGTTCTGGCGCAGTTGCTCCTGCAATATCCTGTAAACTATCTCCATCCACATCAATAGTTACAAGACTATTCACTTGCACATTTAACGAACTGTCAACATGTAAAACTGTTTGCGCATGCATTACAGTATTGCCTAATATCGTTAATATAAATATGGAAGCGATGTTATGTATTATTCTTTTGCGCATATTATAATACAATAAGCATTTGTGTGTAATAATATTCATTGGTGGTAAGGCGAAGAATATATTGCCCCGATGCCAATGTTAATGGCAGCGGTAAATTGATTGAGTATATACCTTCTTCGAAATAGCTATCATTTAATAATACCGCACATGTTTTTCCGGTAATATCTATTAGGTCGATGGTGATATCACCCGAAATTGCCAAATTTAATTCGAGCGTTAAAGATGATGCCTGTATTGGATTTGGGAAAATTTGTATTGTAGTGTTACCTACTTGAACCAATGAACTTGTATCAATACCTTCAGGTAAAATGCGCAGTACTGACATTGAAGCAGCATTGTTACCAAGAGATAATCCTGCACCAATTACAATTTTATTATCATTTTGTATGGCAATATCAAAGCCAACATCATCTTTATTAGAATTTGAAGCAACCATTAATCCATTTATGCCAAAATCGGCCAATGGAATTCCATTAACATCGAATCCCATTATTAGTAAATCGGCATTGTTAAATATTGTACCTATTTCGCCTGTTACATAAATGTTACCATCGCGGATGGCTAATTTTCGAAAATAAACATTTGATGTATCTGCTGAAATCCATTTACCTTCGGTGCCAAAGCTGTTATCAAGTGACCCGTCGCTGTTCAGTTGCAAAAGGAAGGATATATCTTTATTATTATCTCCCTTGCCATATCCTGCGCAAATAATTTTGCCGGCATCGGTATACAGCACATCCATGATACGACAATTATTGCCATTTATTTTTGTTCTATAATAACCGGAAGAATGAAAAGTAGTATCTAACGAAAAATTTGAATTTAAACGTACAACTTCCAGATATGCTTCCTCTTCATCAGGATAGGTTGCATCCATATAATAACCACCAATTACAATTTTCCCATCGGGTTGAATTACCATTGCTCTCGCTAAGTTATGTTCCGATGGCAATCCACCTAAAGGATATTTCCCATCACCGGAAAAGGAATTATCAAAACTGCCATCAGGATTAAGTTGAACAAAATATATATAGGTATAAGTGCCGAAGAATCCTCCTGTATAATATAACCCGACAGTTAAAATTTTGCCACTGGGCAATTCTTCAACATCAAATCCGTAATAACTGTCATAATCAGTAGATGATATAAGTTGATAGCCACCATTAAAACTGCTGTCGACTTCACCATTAGCTGTAAACCGAGCAATAAATTCATCATAATATTCTGAATAACCAACAATAACAATTTTTCCATCTTCCTGAAGTGCCATTTCGGTGAGTACGAATTCATCTAATCCATACCTTGTCCAAAATGCATAACCATTATTGCCAAATGATGAATCAATAGTGCCATCAGGATGCAAGCGAACCAAATAGCAGCTGTCAGCATTGCCGCCTACTATTATTTTATTGTCGGGTTGAACAATAATAGCATGTCCTTCTTTACTCTTATTGAAATTAAAAACACCATCATCAGCAAATGATGAATCAGGGAGCCAGGTAACCTGAGCAAAGCTCGATGTGGCTGAAAGTAGTAATATAAATAGTAACTTTCGCATGGGTGAATTAAAGGTAAGCAGATATTTTGAAACTTCAAAATGCAGCGTTTGGGTTGATGGGAAATACGCGTAAAGTGTTTAATTGCGGGTATTACATGGAAATTTGATGCTACTGCCATCGCATAGTTGAAGGTTGGTTGAAAATAAATTATACCAATCGGTATATTTTATATATCTTTGCTGCAATATGTCATCTCAATTGTCAAAATCGGAGCGCACTAAATTGTTCATTATTGAGCGGACTGCTCCGGTATTTAATCAAAAAGGATTTGCAGGCACATCACTTGCCGATTTAACAGCAGCTACAGGACTTACCAAGGGGAGTATTTATGGTAACTTTGAAAATAAAGATGATGTTGCACTTGCTGCATTTGAATATAATTTCGGTAAGATAACGAGTTATATCAAAGAGCGGATTTTGGCTAACGACAATGCTATTGACCGTTTATTGGTGTATCCGACAGTGTATCGCAACTTTTTAAAAATACCGTTTTTAAAAGCAGGGTGTCCCTTGTTAAATACAGCAACAGAAGCTGATGACACACATCCCGAATTGCGGGAGCGTGCGGCAAGGGCTTTAACATTTTGGAAAACTTCGGTAGAAAATCAGGTGAAGCGCGGTATACAACGTTGTGAAATTAAACACGATGCCAACCCAACTGAAGTAGCCGTTGTGCTGATGTCGATTATTGAAGGAGCCATCATGCAAGCAAAATTAAAAGGCAAAGCAACCGAATTAAATATTGCCATGCGATTTTTGGAACATTACATTCAGGATTTAAAACATTAATTTTTTTTCAACAATAATATACCGAACGGTATATTATATTTTAACCTTAAAATGAATACCATGCCAATAACAACATTACCAAAGTCGGCAGAAAGTAAAGTGCAAGCGCGCTTTCCGGATTGCGACCCGTTTAATCATTTAAATAATTCGAAGTATATCGATTATTTTATAAATGCGAGAGAAGACCATTTGCTTACACAGTATCAATTCAATTTGCATGAAATGGCGCGAAACTCAGGTTTAACATGGGTTGTAGCGCAAACCAACATTGCTTATTTGTTGCCTGTTAACTGTATGGAAATTGTAACAATAACATCGCAATTAATTTCCTACTTACCCAAAAGCCTGTTGATGGAGGCAGTAATGTGGAATGAAGATAAAACCAAAGTTAAAGCAGTGATGTGGTGTTATTTTGCACATTTTAATTTACGTACAGGTAAAAGTCAAGAGCATAGTGAGGAATTGTTATCCTTTTTTAATCAAATTGTTTCACCGCTACCTGAGCATACTAAATTTGAAGACAGAAGTAAATATTTCCGACAACATAACCAATCGGTTTAATGAATGCATGCCAATAAATTTACTAAATAATAATAATTATGGAATCACCTTATTTACAAAGTGTTATAAAGCAATTTGAATATTACAAGTTGCTCGGCGAAAAAACATTTGAACAAATTGCGGAAGAAAAATTATTTTGGCAGCAGAATGAATCGAGTAATAGTATTGCTACTATCGTGCAACATTTGTCAGGCAACATGTTAAGTCGATGGACCGATTTTCTGAATAGCGATGGCGAAAAAGAATGGCGCAACCGAGATGCGGAGTTTGAACAACTATTGCAAACTAAAACAGAAATGCTTGCTGTCTGGAATAAAGGTTGGGATGTGTTTTTATCGGCATTAAACGATCTGAAAGATGCAGACCTTGACAACATCATCTATATCCGAAATCAAGGACATACCGTTTTGGAAGCAATTAATCGGCAACTGGCACATTATCCGTATCATATCGGGCAAATTGTATATATCGGAAAATTATGTGCCGACAACTGGCAATCGCTTTCTATTCCGAAAGGTAATTCGGAGCAGTTTAATGCAGACAAATTTTCAAAGCCCAAAGCAAAAGGTCATTTTACAGATGATGTTTTGAAACCTACAAAAGATGATATTATTTAAAAATTTAAGACTGGCAACAGGCCTAGTAATTTGATTAACCATGCCACCTTCTTATCTGATTAAAGCCATGAAATCATCCTGTGGGTGTGATTTCAATCACTAAACGCCGACTTTTTGTATTTTCTGCCAGTTTAGAGTATTTTTATCTAACATTTGAACCCTCCGCCGAGGCGGATACAAACCCATATTATTAAACATGCGTAAAGTCTTTAAATGGCTGGGTATAGTCATACTCAGCTTGGTTGTAATTGTAGCAATTGCCGCCTTAGCATTAACCATGAAATTTAACAAATTATCAAAAGTCACTTACGAAGTAAGCTTGCCAAAAATTGAGGCTGCCACCGATTCGGCTTCTTTGGCGCGTGGAGCCGTAATTGCTGCAAGTCTTTGTTCCGGTTGCCATGGTGGTGATTTTACAGGAATGGCATTTTTTGATGAACCGGGAATTGCTAAAATTCCTGCACCGAATATTACATCGGGTGGCAAAACTAAAAGCTATACCGATGCCGATTGGGTGCGCACCATAAGGTTCGCAGTTAAGCCTGATGGACATGGCACGATAATAATGCCAAGTAAAGCAATGGGAAAAATGAGCGATGCTGATATTGCATCACTTATTGGTTACATGAAAACTGTTCCATCGAGCGACAAAACCTGGCCGGATCCTGCATTTACGTTTGCAAGCAGAATTATGGCAGGCGCCGGATTATTTGGTGATTTATATGAAGCATCTATTATTGATTTAACCGATAATAAACCTAAAACGGCACCTGCGCCATCAACCGATGTTGCTTATGGGGCTTATACTGCCGGTTTTCATGGTTGCACAACATGCCATGGTGCTGCATTAAATGGATTTAAATCACCCGACCCGGTTTCGCCTCCGGGTTCAAACATTACCTCCGGTGGTAACTTGGGTAAATGGAGTTTAGAACAGTTTTCAAGTACATTGCGAACAGGCACTACTCCTGAAGGCAAAAAATTGGACCCTAAATTTATGCCTTGGGTAGCAATTGGCTTAATGTCTGATTTAGAAATAGAGGCATTATATAATTATTTAAAAAGTGTTCCTCCAATGGAAGCTGCTGAGGAAGTTACAAAGTGGGAAGCTAAAAATTGAAAATAAAAAGCTCGGGTTTACCGGGCTTTTTTTTTGAGGTCTAACAAGCAATTTAATAGGTTATATCATTTTAAATATGTTTAAATCAACTAATTGAACGGCCTACCTGTGAACGTTAATTTTGGATAAAATTAGGTTTCATAAGATATTTAACATGGCAAGTTAGCCGCATAGTAGAAGCCATAATTCTACCAAAATTGAAATTACAAAGCTGTATTGAAATTAAACTTTGAGGCTCAATTCCATTAACGTGATGGCTTCACTATACGGCCTCCCTGTGAACGTTAATTTTGGATAAAATTAGGTTTGATTAGATATTAAACATGGCAAGTTAGCCGTATAGTAGAAGCCATAATTCAACCAAAATTGAAATTACAAAGCTGACTTGAAATTAAACTTTGAGGCTCAATTCCATTAAGGTGATGACTTCACTATACGGCCTAGCTGAATTGAAATTAAACTTTAAGGCTCAATTCCATTAACGTGATGACTTCACTATATGGCCTACTAGTGAACGTTAATTTTGGATAAAATTAGGTTTGATTAGATATTAAAAATGGCAAGATAGCCGTATAGTAGAAGCCATAATTCAACCAAAATTGAAATTACAAAGCTGAATTGAAATTAAGCTTTGAGGCTCAATTCCATTAACGTGATGGCTTCACTATACGGCCTACCTGTGAACGTTAATTTTGGATAAAATTAGGTTTCATTAGATATTAAACATGGCAAACTAGCCCTGATAGTAGCGAAAACCCCGCATCCCGCTTTTCTGCGGGAGAGGAGTTGTAGCGGATAGCAGGAACGCAATGTGTTAAATTGCAAAAATTACCTGCTACAAATTTCGCAACCTATTAAAATTAAAAAGGCAACCTTTTGTTATAAAGATTGCCTTTTTTAATGATTGATTTAACCTATTAAGGATTCATTTTCGCATATATTAACCCTGCAATGCATGCTTGCATTGTGCCATATAATACCCACGTTGCAACTACGGATATAGAAATGGCAATACCGCTAAAAGTGATCCACATGGCGGGTACAACAGCAATTAAGCCATAAACTAAACCGACTTCTAAACCTCGCCAAACGGAATGGCCTTTAAACATGTGGCGGAAACGTTGCCAAAAATATTTTAAAGCTAACGCAACTATAAACGGATGGATAAAATACATCCACGTGCGCTTGTCGCTACTCGAAAATGCCGGGTCAAAATATTGCTCCGCTATTTTTGGGAAAAAGTAAATTGTTAGATACAGCGATGCATAGCTGAATGCCAGCAAGACTAATACGGCTGTAAAATAAGATGTAAGGACACGTTTCATTGCGTTCGTATTTAATTTTGTTAGATATATTGGTAATAATTCATTAATATTAGAAAATAATGAGCTAATAATTTGTTCATGCGCTCAACATGGATACAAAGTTAGGTAACACCCTGCGCTAAAAGGTGACTTAAATCACTTTTCAAACACATTAATATCATAAGAAACGGCGAGTGATTGAAATTACTTTGCATTGATTATCAGTAACAGCATTAAACTTAATAATATGAAAATCTTCAAGATACTATCAGTTTTAATTGTGATGTTCGCAACTATAGGGTTGAAAGGACAAAATCAATATGTATTAGCCGGCGATCATAAGATTACCATTGAAGGTTCTTCAAATGTGCATGATTGGGAAGAGGTTGCGGAAATAGCAACAGGCGATGGAACCGTTTTGTGGAACCCTGATGCATCATTCAATATTCAAAAGCTTTTTCTTAAAGTGAGTGTTAAGTCGATAAAAAGCGACAAAGGCTCTATAATGGATGATAAAACTTTTGATGCATTAAAAGGTGAGGAGCATCCATATATTACGTTTAAAATGGTATCTATTAAATCGCTAACCAAATCTGCAACCGGTTACACCATAAAAGTAAATGGTGAACTTACTATTGCAGGTGTTACCAAAAATGTAGATATAAATGGAACTGTTGCTGTTAAAGAAAAAGGTAAATTGTATATCGAAACTTCCAAAGCAATTAAAATGACAGATTTCGGTATAGAACCTCCAACAGCAATGATGGGTGCCATGAAAGTTGGCGACGATATCACCATCAAATTCAAGCTCAATTACATCATGAAATAACAATTATATAAATAAATTAAATTAACCTGAATAAAACCAATTATTATGAAAAATTCAATCATCAAAAGTTTATTAGTCTTCTATTTATTATTAGGCGCTTCAGTATTTGTTAACGCACAAGTTAACAATCAGAACAACAAAATCAATTACGACCGACCTTACGACAAAGCAGGTATTAACGTATTTGAAACAACAAAAGAGGATTTAGTTCCTTACACAGGATTCCAATTAAAAATTAGCGGTGGCTTTACCCAACAATTCCAAGCATTGAGTCACACTAACAATGCCGATACAGTTTTGAAAGATAATAACTTAACATCTACCGTTGGCGATTCAGTGAACATCAACAAATTATATCCACTTACCAGCGGATTTAATTTAGCAACAGCTAATTTTATTTTAACTGCTCAATTGGCAGATGGTATTTCCGTAAAATTAGAAAATTACATGTCTGCTCGTCACCATAATGAATTTTGGGTAAAAGGCGGTTACATTCAAATTGACAAATTACCTTTCTTTGGTAACCCACAATGGTTTGCAGATAATTTCACAGTAAAAATTGGTCAGTTTGAGAATAATTACGGTGATGCACACTATTACAGAACAGATAATGCGAATGGTATATACAATCCATTTGTAGGTGAAAACATTATGGATGCATTTGCTACAGAAGTTGGCGGTGAATTCTATTACAAACCTGATAACGGTATTATTGCGATGTTGGGTTTATCATCCGGTTTATTGAATGCTAATATTAAAGTGTTTACTAACCCTAACGACATTACTGATACTTTGTCAAGAAATCCTTCAATTTATGGTAAAATTGGTTACGATAAAGAATTGAACGATGATTTAAGAGTTAGATTAACAGGTTCTATTTATACTAACGCAGGAACATCTAGCAATACCTTATATAATGGCGACCGCGCAGGTTCACGTTACTATTTAGCCGGTGAGCAAGAATATGTAGCAGGCACAACCGGTTTAACTGCAGTTGGTCCAACAGCACAAGCTTTTTCAGGAAGAATTAATCCGGGCTTTTCAAGTCAAGTTACCACAATTATGATTAACCCTTTTGTTAAATTCCATGGTTTAGAAGTATTTGGAACTTATGAAATGGCAAGTGGTAATGGTAGCTTATCATCAGCAACAAAAACTGATACTGTTGATCGTAAATTTAATCAAATGGCAGTGCATGCTTTATATCGTTTCCTTGAAAATGAGCAAGCATATGTTGGTGTTAGATACAATACAGTAACAGGACGTTTATTCGGTTATACCGATACTGAAGGTGATATTGATATTACTCGTTTACAAGTAGCTG
>JANMLV010000313.1:0-8353 GCA_031372705.1 Bacteroidota bacterium
CCGATGGTTCAAAAATATTAGGGGCTTCGAGCCCCCAATATTTTTACCCAAGAACTTCGCTCCGGTTGACATTACCCGATATGAAAACAACTTTGACACAGTTTATTTTACACTACCTTAAATGTGGATAATCTTGAAACAGGGATACTAGAAAATTTGGAGGTGCTGTATCTTTCTAGGTGCCAATTTACTACATTTGAAATTAATCTTATTAATTACACCAAGTTGAGTAAACTCTACTTAAATGGTAACTATATAAAACACTTTAATATCAATTCAAATTCGCTTAAATTTATTAATTTGGCTTATAACGATTTACAATCGCTTCCTGATTGTTTAGTGAGCCTTACAAATTTGGAAGGAATTAATTTAAGTGATAATAAAATATCATCACTTAGTATTTCATTTAAACTTCCAAAGTCACTAAATTGGATTGATCTTTCAGGGAATCCCATTGCGCCTGAGCAAGTTGAGTCGTTCAGAAAAAGATATAAAAATATTAAAATTGTTTTTTAGTTACGTTGCCGGGTTGAATGATTTCAATACCTATTATTGTCGCAGAATATGGACATAAGAGTGGCCATTTAAACTCATGTAACATACTGTGGCTAAATATTTTTTATCGAATTCATCACATTAGGTAAAAACCCTTGTATTATGTTCCATACAATCGTCAAATCTACTCCTGCATAATCATGAACAATTCTATTGCGAAAACCGCGAATTTTGTGCCAATCAACTGAATTGTTAGCATCTTTAAATCCTTCAGACAATCGATTTGCTGCTTCTCCAATAATTTCAAAATTTCTAATCACCGCATCTACGGTTCTGTCATCCTTGAAGAACTCATCAAAGGTCATTCCCATTGTGTAACGGAAAATTTTATCACCACTTTCGATGATATCTTTAATTAATACTTCATCATCACGTTTAGACATACTGTATTTCTTTCTCTATACTTGAATAAAAATATTGTCTTAATGCTTTTTTGGAGATTAAATCGACTTTTCTATGTATCCTGCTTTCAATAAAATCTGCCAAATCGATAAATTCAATGCCAATTGGTTTGTTGAAATCAACAATAATGTCAACATCACTATCTGCATTAAAATCATCTCTTGTAATTGATCCAAATAATCCAATTTCACTAACGAAAAATCTTTCCGATAGTTCCGGCTTCATTTTTTCGAGTTCTTTTTTTATTTGTGACAGATAATTCATTTATCAAAGATAAGTAATATTTGTTTGCTATATATCTAGGATTTTAAAGTTTTAAAATTCCATAGTCATATATTTGAATGTACATTTTGCAGCTATTGGAACTTCTTTCCATGACTACTAGTAATTATCAGGTAGTCCAGATCGTAGCGAACCATATAGTAGAAGCCATTAATTCAACAACTAATGACATTAATACAAATTAAATGCTGCTATACCTTATTTTTCATTTCCATAAACCTGATGCCTTCACTATTTGGCCGCCAGTTTCTTCGATTGGCAATACTGCTTAAATTAAAACTCCATTACTGCCACTTTCCGCCTAGTTAGTCCGGATCGCAGCGTAAACCCCGCAGTGAGGAACGAACGAGGAGTTGCAGCGGAGAGCCGGAGGGGATTGCCTTGGTGTGCAGGTTGTTGCTGCTCCAAATTACCGGTATTTGGCTGTAACCCTCCATTTTGTTGCGTGGCGCACATGCCGAATTCTGATTACCTTTGCGTTGTGATTCCAAAGGATACCATTGCGCGCATTATGGAGGCCTCTCGCATTGAGGAGGTGGTGGGCGATTTTGTGCATTTGAAGCGCCGTGGGGTGAATTTGATTGGCAAATGTCCTTTCCACAATGAAAAGACGCCATCGTTTACGGTATCGGTTCCCAAGGGCATTTACAAGTGTTTTGGGTGCGGAAAAAGCGGAAATTCAGTGGGCTTTGTGATGGAACATGAGCAACTTACGTATAGGGAAGCGCTGATTTTTCTTGCTAATAAATATAATATTGCGGTTGAAGAAAAAGAACGCACTAACGAAGAAATTGTTGAGGAAAATCGCAGAGAGAGTTTATATATTATTAATGCCTTCGCACAAAATTATTATAACAATTATTTAAATAATGATGAGGAAGGTAAAAATATCGGTTTAAGTTATTTCTTGGAGCGTGGCTTGCGCGCTGATACGATTGAGAAATTTAAATTGGGATTTTGTCCCGCCGATGGTGAAACGTTTACACGTATTGCCACCAATACGGGATATAAATTAGAATTGTTGCAACAACTCGGGCTCACGTCGCAATACGGAAAGGATTTTTTCCGCGGTCGCGTGATGTTTCCTATTCAAAGTATTACGGGAAAAGTTTTAGGATTCGGCGGCAGAACATTAAGTGCCGATAAAAAAATTCCGAAATATATTAATTCACCGGAAACGGATATTTATTTAAAAAGTAAAATTGTTTTCGGCATTTTTCAAGCGCGAAAAGCAATTACGCAAGTAGAAGAATGTTATTTGGTGGAGGGTTATATGGATGTAATTTCGCTTTCGCAAAGTGGAATTGAAAACGTTGTTGCATCGTCGGGAACTTCATTAACGCAAGATCAAGTTCGATTAATTAAACGATATACACCAAACCTAACCATTCTTTACGATGGTGACAGCGCGGGCGTAAAAGCTGCCTTGCGAGGATTAGAAATTGCATTGGAAGAAGGCATGAATGTTAAGGTGGTATTGCTTCCTGCCGAAGATGACCCGGATACGTATGTGCAAAAATTAGGTGCCGATGGTTTTAGAAAATATATTGAAGCCAATAAAAAAGACCTGATTCATTTAAAAACAGATTTATATCTGGAAGATGCGAAAGGTGATCCGGTAAAAGTTGCCGGTATTATAAAAGATATTGTGCAAAGTATAGCTAAAATACCGGATGGCATTACACGCAGCTTATATTTAAAACAAACGGCGCGCAATTTAAATGTTGAGGAGCAATTATTAATTTCGGAGACGAATAAAATATTGCGAAAAGATGCTTACAATAAGCTCACACCAAACGATAAAGCATCTGTAGATTCCGGCAGTTCATTTACACCTGTTGCAAAGGAACAGCCTATATTTACGTTCCACTTAGATGAAATGCAGGAGCGTGATATTGTTCGTTTATTATTAGAAAACAGCAATTTTGAAGTGGAAGGTGAAAATGCCGTTGGCAGAATTTTACGCAATCTTGCTGATGTTGAAATTGAAAATGATATTTATAGAAAAATTATAGATGAATATCGCACTTATTACGAGCACAATGAATTTTTACCGCAGGTATTTTTTATAAATCATGAAGATGAAGCGGTGAAATCGTTGTGTATTGATTTGTTGCAATCGCCATACGAATTAAGCGATAACTGGCTGAAGATGCATGATGTGCCGATTACTGAAAAACAATTTTTAGTTAGAAAAGATATTGTAAAGGCTATTTCGTTGCTTAAGTTGAAGAAGATAATCAAGATGAAGCATGATGTTGAAATGCGAATGAAAGAATTAGTAACTGAAGATTCGCCTACAAAAGATGATGAATTAATTATGTGCATGAAAGAAACCATGCAACTGCAAAGCATCATTACGAAATTAGCAAAAGATACGGGGACAACTATATTACCGGTTGTGCATTGAATTGTATAATGTGTTTGGGACGTTTAATAAACCCTTATGCCATTTTTCAACTTCTAATTCCTTTGTTTACCTTAGAGCCACTTAGCGTCTTCGTGGCTAACTAACGAATTTTTATATTTAATATTTATTACAATAAACTCTTGAAGCAACAGAATAGTAAAAATTTAATCTCGTAATTTAGGCCACTAAGTCGCGAAGTGGCTCAAAGTTTCGCGAAGTTGATGGGTGTGTAAATTGTATTTAATAAACGCTTATGCCATTTTTCAACTTCTAATTCCTTTGTGTACCTTAGAGCCACTTAGCGTCTTCGTGGCTAACTAACGAATTTTTATATTTAATATTTATTACAATAAACTCTTGAAGCAACAGAATAGTAAAAATTTACTTCCGGAACTTAAACCACAAAGACGCGAAGTGGCTCGAAGTTTCGCGAAGTTGATGGGTGCGTAAATTGGTATTGATTAATGAAATTTGAATTTTGGATTCGTTGTGCTTGAGTTCGCCGGGAAGTCGGGGGGAAAGGAAGTTGCGGGGAGGGTGAATTAGTTTAGGTGAGGGTATTAGTTATTCATTGCTTCTGCACGCATTTTTTCGCTGAGCTCTTTGCCGAGAAATTTATCAATGATGTTGTGCACCCAATATAAAACAGGAGTAAGTAATAGAGCTGCAGTTATTTTATAGATATAATTAACGCTCGCTACCGCTAACCACAAACTAACCGGCCATTGAGCAGGGCCAATAACAAATGCAATATACAATACCACTAAACTATCAATAAGCTGCGAAACAGCAGTAGAGCCTGTTGCACGCATCCAAATACTTTTTTCACCCGTTGCTTTTTTAATCTTGTGAAATACAAATACATCAATTAATTGTCCCAATAAAAATGCAATTACACTTCCTGCAATAATCCACATGCCTTGACCAAAAATAGCGGCGTAAGCCAATTGCATATCCGGAACACCTTTATCGATATACGTTCCCGGCCAAAATCCTGCAGGTGCTAAATTAATGGCGACATAAATAATTCCGAATGCATACAAAATAAAAACAATTGCCAAATAACTCAACCTCCTCACCCCTCTCACTCCAAAATACTCATTAATAATATCGGTCATAATAAATACAAACGGCCACAAAATAACCCCAACAGTAAAATTGAGCGACCCTTGTTCACCAAATAAATTCCAATTAAAAGGTTGCACGCCAAGACTATCTTCTAACGCAAATATTTTAACTCCAATTAATTCGGCAATCAAAGCATTCGTCACAAAAAACAAACCAAGCACAAGCAACAGCCTGGCCGATTTACTGGCAAACGGATTATGATGTTGTTCCATGATGTAATATTAATAAAAAAACTAACGACCAATGAGTGTTAATTAGCAAATTAGCCAATTAGCTAATTAGCTAATTAGTTCCGGCTGTTCCATTTGCACATCTGCACATTTGCACATCATCACATTGGCTGTTCGGCTGTTTCATCAGCACATCAGCACATTTGCACATCAGCACATCGGCTTTTCTGCTGTTCCATTTGCACATTGGTTCCGGCTGTTCGGCTGTTTAATTTGCTAATTAGCTAATTGCCAAATTAGCTAATTAGTTCCGGCTGTTCCATTTGCACATCTGCACATCTGCACATTTGCACATTAGTTCCCTTCCCGGCATAACCCATTATCTAAACCCCGGAATAAATTTATACGTCCGCTTCTTATACCCCTCATACACACTAAACACCTTACTCAATTGCTCCTCCTCATACTCCGATTTTACTTCAAACAGCAAATACAATAAAATTACGATTAGGAGCTGAATAAAATTATTAACCATAAATGCAATCCCTACACCACCTAAAACAATCCCAGCATAAATAGGATGACGAATATATTTAAAAGCCCCGGTCATAATCAATTTCGACCCATCAACCGGCGTTGGAAATACACTTATAAATTTATTCAATTGCAATATCGGAACAATAACAAGTGCCACTCCAATAACAATCATCACACCGCTGCAAACTTGCATCCACAAAGGAGTTCCGCCTATACGATAATTAAAGGCAAGAAAATAGATTACGATTAAAGCAAACTGAATACTAACGTAGGTATAATCTTTTAGTCTCGACATCTTTCAAATTAAATTCAAGTTTACGAAATAATTAGGTGATAAAGCAAAATGAGAATAAATAATACTGCACACACTTCCGGATGCCCACTTTGAGAAATTTTCTAAAAAAAAGATAAAAACCCACATATTCCTTAAATTGCCAATTATGCTAACAACTAACGCGATAGTAAAATTGCAATGGGCCTAACTGCTTTAAATTTATCCCTAGTTAACCATTACTATTTTCTTACACCTTCAAACACAGCTTATTATACTTGTAAAGATAAATTTCCCTACACATATATTGAAATATTAGCAAATTTCATTAAATTTCAATTTCATAAGGAAAACACCTAAGATCCTAATTTATGCAATATACTAAAATCCCAGTCCCGTTTCAAAGTGTAACTCGCTCATTATTAAGCCTTTGCAACATATTTTTGATAATTATTACACCATTTTTATACATTCAGAAAAATTAATTATTCAATAGCAATTTGTCATGTTTAAGTTATTTTTTATAAATTTAATTTTTATTACTGAATTTGCATTCAGCCAAAAATACACCTCAAATTGGGTATTTGGTGATAGCGCCGGATTAGTTTTCGAAGATGGAACTATCTCCAATTTTAAATCATCAATATATGATGGCGAGCCTTCAGCCACAATAAGTGATTCATTAGGTAATTTATTGTTTTACACAAATGGGCAAAGCGTTTGGAATGCTAATAATGCACTAATGCCAAATGGCACAGAATTGCAAATTGGACTTGTAGCCGATTTTATATCTAGTGAAACACAAGGTGTATTGATTGCACCAAAACCAAATTCTAATAATTTGTACTATATATTTCAATTGCAAGACAATGATCCCTACGGGATAAAATATTCAATCGTAGACATGCTTTTAGATGGAGGTAAAGGTGATTTAATTGAAAAAAATATAGTACTTTATGAAAATGACATTACAGAAAAAATGCAATTAGTTCAGCATGGGAACGGTCGTGATTGGTGGTTAATTTGCCATGAATGGCCAAACTTAACAGCCACCGAAGATTCAACATATATTTTCACTAGCTTTTTAATTACTAATACTGGTATTCTAGGACCCTATAAACAAACCTTGGGTCCAAAAGCCTACTTACCAGAAATTCCATATTTTGGTTGGGGTGAAATGACAATAAACCAATCAGGAAATAAAATAATTTACTTGAGGCAGGACAAAATAGATATTTATGATTTTAACAGGTGCACAGGAATATTTGAAAATTGGCTTGAAATTACAAATCTCCCTCATTTGATGCATTATGGATGTTCAGTTTCACCTGATGGAACTAAAATATATGTTTCAACTGTAGGCGATGATGAAAGTTTACTTTTTCAATTCTCGTTAACAGCTGAAAATGTCGATTCTTCACGTCAATTAATTTTTGAAAATACTTATAATAATTATGCAATTGGACAGCATGAGTTGGGTCCCGATGGTAAAATATACATTGCCATGTATGCTTACGGCGAATTCCCAAATGATAATTTTACATCCAAAAACCAAAACTTATGTGTAATTAATTATCCAAACGAAATATATCCTTTATGTAATTTCGACACCAATACAATATCTTTAGGGGAACGAAGAGTAATTGGCGGCTTGCCAAACATGCCAAACTATAATCTTGGTGCATTAATTGGAAGTGAATGTGATACCTTATTGTCTTCTATTAAACTGATAGATAACATTGATGAATTTCTAGTCTCGCCAAACCCCGCGTATGACGAAATTACGATTCGCAACCAAAATTTGCAAGGATTATTTTTTGATATTTCATTTATAAACTCCACCGGTGTGCAATCTTTATTCCTAAAAAATGCTCAGATAAATAAATCAATCGATATTTCCGAATTAAGCCCAGGCATCTATTTTATAACACTTTATATTGATAATAATTTAATGATGATTGATAAATTGATTATCCAATAACATTTTAGACTAATTTATTTGATATTAGCCTTAGAAATATTGAACTTCTTTTTTTAATATCAAATTTTTAAGAACTAACGCTTAAGATTCAAATTGCACGACTTTAATTAACTAGTAAATTACTTGTAATTAATTCAGATAATTCTATATCTACTTCAACATCTTTTGCATAAGTCGTCCATTGTTTTATCACGCTTTCAATTTCACCAATAATTAACGCTGCTTTTTTAATATTCATCTGCTTAGCAACAACTAAAAAATCATCTGAAGTAATCCCTTCGCGTTTCCCATTAACGCTTAGCGATTGTTTACTCACCCAATGGCTTCCCGGGCGATAAGCATAACAAACATCAAACGCAGGAGATAAACTCCACTTGCCGGATTTATCCATTAAAAATGCAAAATTTTTAGTGTGGTCGTTGCAATTTCTTGCCAGCACATTTAATACCATTCTTCGGAACATTTGTTCTGCATCAGGATAAGGTAGATGCAACATGCGCATGGTTTCAAAAAGTTGTTCATAGCTGAAATAACCGCTCAAATTAAAATCGAAATGCCGCATGGCGCAGAAACTTTGCATATGTATTTTTTCGCCGTCTGCATCGCGGTTGGCGTCG
>JANMLV010000001.1:0-16820 GCA_031372705.1 Bacteroidota bacterium
GGTTACTACCGATTAAACGATGCTATATCGAACATTAATGCCGGCATAACTGAGCAGGTAACCGGAGCCTTTTTAAAGGTTTTTGTGGTTGGTATTTACATCTGGCTTTTCGACAATTACAAGATAACAGAAATTAATGCAACACCACTTGCGTGGATATTACTATTTATTGGTGTCGATTTTTTCTATTATTGGTTTCACCGACTGGCACATGAAATTAATGTTTTATGGGGAGGCCATGTGGTGCATCACCAAAGTGAAGAATACAATTTAAGTGTGGCACTCAGACAAGGAGCATTTCAAAAGTTCGGGTCCTTTTTATTTTATTTACCTCTTGCATTTTTAGGTTTTAATCCCATTATGTTTATTGTGGTGAGTCAAATTCAAACATTATATCAATTTTGGATACATACCAAAACAATTAACTTATTACCTGCTCCGATTGAATATGTATTTAATACACCTTCACATCATCGGGTTCACCACGGACGCAATCCAAAATATATCGATAAAAATCATGGTGGCACATTAATTATTTGGGACAGAATGTTTGGTTCGTTCCAAAAAGAAGAAGAAGCTGTTGTTTATGGTATTACCAAACCGCTACAAACGTGGAATCCACTTCGTGTGCAATTAGACTTTTGGAAAGATTTGTGGATTGATTTATCTAAAACAAACAAATTTTCCGATAAACTCAAACTACTGTTCTTGCCTCCGGGATGGTTTCCTAAGGAATTGGGCGGACCGCAAATTCCTCCTGTAATAACTCCAAACCAAATTCAAAAATTTAATACAGCCATTCCTGTGCGATTGAATTACTATATATTTGTTCAATTTGTAATTATTTTAGGAATTACTTCATATTTTTTATTCTCGTTCGACAAATTTGATTTAACGAGTGGGATTTTATTTATGGCAGTAATTTTATACTCAGTTACCGCAATAGGCATGTTGCTGGAAGCCAATCCCAAGGCATATCTCATAGAGTTGGGGCGATTTGCTGTTACAATTGGATTTTACCTTTATTTAATAAATAAAGAATTAATATTTGATGAAAAGGGTGTTGGCTTAATGGGATTAGTTGCCTATTGTGTAATCTCTATTTTAACGTTTATTCCAATGCGAAAAACTTTCGCCTTATGAAAACAATCATTAAATCACCATATCTTCTTTTTTTTGTTGTAATTGCTATCGTGCATTTAGCAGCAATTCTAATGAATCAAATAGATATTGCTCAATTTTCAAAGGTGCTTTTGGTGCCGACACTTATGCTGCACATTGTTGCTGCATACAAAAATCAGTTGCGTTTAGTTATAATGGTTTTAGTATCACTTTTATTCTGCTGGGCGGGTGATATCTTATTGCTTTATTCAACAACAAACGAGGTTTTTTTCTTGTTGGGACTAGCTGCATTTTTATTGGGCCATATTTTTTACATCGTTTCCTTCAAAAAACTATCCGATTTCCATAGCATTGGCAAGCCCTTGTCGGCCCTCTTTTATTTATTGCCATTAGTTTACGCCATATCATTGCTTATTGTTCTATATCCTGCATTAGGCGATATGACTTTGCCTGTTATCATTTATGCATTAGTAATATCAGCAATGTGCGTTGCTGCGATGTGGAGATGGCAAAAAACTAATCAGTCAAGTTTTAATTATGTGATTATTGGTGCAGCATTTTTTATTCTATCAGATTCGCTAATTGCAATCAATAAGTTTCATACTCCTTTTAAATGGGCCGGATTTCTTATAATGTTAACCTATATTATAGCTCAATTTTTAATAGTAATAGGGCTGATGAAACACCTGAATGTAAAAGTAAATTCAACAACTTAATCGAGCCCGTGCTTGCGGTTTCGCAATACATTTTCTTGTTTCCAAACAACCTCACGTTCAAAATTAGCCTTTCGTTCTGTGCAATCTTTTTTCTTGCAAATACGGCACATTTGAGGCGGCAAACATGCGTCGATATGCACAAACCACTCATCTGAAGTTTCGTGATGTTTATGAATTATACCTTCAATCTTTTCTAATTCATCATGTCCTTCTTTTACTGTAAAGTAAAATGGAACAGTAAAATGACAATCAAAATGCAGATTAGCACCATATTTAATAACACGCATGTTATGAATATCAATCCAATTGTCTTCCCTATTATTTTGCAAGGTATCAATTATACCAGTTAACAACTCCGTATCAGCTTCATCCATAATGCCTCCAATACTGGTTCTAACAATTTTATATCCTTCATAGCAGATATATAAACCAAACAAAATTGCAACTGCACTATCAATCCATGGAAATTTTAGCAGATAAATTAAGCCCAATCCCACCAATAAGCCGGCAGTGCTCCACCCATCACTTTGCAAATGTTTGCCACCTGCAATTAATGTTAATGAGTTTGAATTTTTTCCCTTGTTTTCGAGCATTTTACCCATAATAAAATTGATAACACCTGCTACGCCAACTAATACAATACCGGATTCAATATTTTGAATAGTTTGAGGATAAAATAAATTGAATACCGACTTGCCAACAATTACTATTCCGGCAATTAAAATCATACTGCCTTCAATACTGGCAGATATAAACTCAATTTTACCATGCCCGTACGGATGACTCTCGTCTTTCGGTTTTGATGCCAATATTAAACTATATAACCCAAACGAACCGGCAACAACATTTACAATCGACTCTAATGCATCGGTTAATATCGCATTTGAATGTGTAATTATATATGCAGCGAATTTAACTATCAGCAATAAAAACGCTACAACAACTACAATCCTTTGAAACCTTATATTTTCTTGTTGATACAAATTATTATCTTAAATTTTATTATCCCACTTTCTCATATATTTCAATGTGCCTCAAGCCAATTAACGCCAACGCCAACTTCTGCCTCAATTGGTACATTCATTTTAATTGCAGTCACCATTTTTGAAACTACTAATTCTCTTAACTCCTCCAATTCGGGAATATGCGCATCAAAAACTAACTCATCATGCACTTGCAGTAACATACGTGATTTCAACTTTCGTTTATTCATTTCATGGTGAATATTTGTCATGGCCACTTTAATCATGTCGGCAGCCGAACCTTGAATTGGAGAGTTAACCGCAATTCGTTCCGCTTGATTTCTTACTGTTTGATTAGCTGAATTAATATCTTTGATATATCGTTTTCTGCCTAAAACTGTTTCGGTAAAACCATTTTTACGAGCAAACTCAATATTCGTATCCATTAATTTTTTAACACCCGGAAATTGCGCAGAATAGTTTTCAATTATTTCTTTGGCTTCTCCTCTTGAAATACCCAAATTCTGCGATAATCCAAAAGCGGTTTGCCCGTAAGCAATACCAAAATTTACTGCCTTTGCTCTACTGCGCATTTCTCGCGTTACTTCATTAATCGGAACATTAAATACTTTAGCTGCAGTTGCGCTGTGAATATCCATTCCTTGTTTAAACGCCTCAATCATTCCAGTATCATTACTTAGTGCAGCAATAACGCGTAACTCGATTTGCGAATAATCGGCACTTAGTAATTTAAACTCACTGTTGCGCGGAATAAATGCCTTGCGCACTTGCTGCCCGCGTTCAGTTCTAATTGGAATGTTTTGTAAATTCGGGTTATTAGACGACAATCGACCACTTGCAGCAATTGTTTGAGCAAAAGTGGTGTGCAATCTACCTGTTTTTTCGTTAATCAAAGCCGGTAACGAATCTACATAGGTTGATTTAAGTTTGCCGAGTTCTCTATAATCTAAAAGCAAATTAGCTATCGGATAATTATGCACCAATTTAGCTAAAATATCTTCGCCTGTCGACAATTGTCCGGTTTTAGTTTTTTGCCCTTCGTAAGGTATTTTTAATTTAGTAAATAATACTTCACCCAATTGCTTAGGTGAATCAATATTAAACCTAACGCCTGCTAATTCATAAATCTTTTTTTCTAATTCGGCGATATCTGTTTCAAGCAACTTACTGTAATCGGCAAGAAATGGCACATCTAAATTAATGCCTTCGTACTCCATATCAGCAAATACTTCTATTAATGGAATTTCAACTTCTCGGTACAACTTGCTCAGCGATTCCTTCTCTAGCATTGGTTTGAAAAAATGATGCAATTGCAGCGTAATATCAGCATCTTCCGATGAATATTCGCAAACTTTTTCAACATCAGCATTGCGCATACTCAATTGATTCTTTCCCTTTTTCCCAATTAATGTTTCTATTGAAACCGGCGAATATCCCAAATAATTTTCGGCAAGATAATCCATGCCGTGGCGCAAATCGGGTTCCAATAAATAATGAGCAATCATACTATCTTCAAAAGGCCCTTGCACATTTACACCGTACCATTTTAATGCGAGATAATCATACTTTAAATTTTGCGCAACTTTAATCTTTGATGTATCTTCCAATAAAGTTTTAAACTCATCAACTAAAACTTGCGCCTCAGTTCTTAATTCAGGAATAGGCACGTAATATCCTTCATTTGGTTTCCAAGAAAATGCTAATCCAACCAACTCCGCAACATTGGCATCAACCGATGTTGTTTCGGTATCAAAGCAAAATATTGATTGTGCGTTTAAATCTTTTAACAATTGCGCGCGCAATTCCGGCGTGTTTACTAATATATAATTATGATCAACATTAGTAATATTTTTTCCTGCAACTATTTCTTCACGTGTTTCTTGCACAGCATTTTTAACTGCACTTCCTGCAACCGGATTGCCAAACAAATCGAGTTGTTCTGTTTTTTTGGGAGCATTAACGCTGTAATCTTCGCCTAATATATCTTTACCCAGTTTTCTAAATTCCAGCTCTTGAAAAATAGCTGATAATGCTTCTCTGTCAGGATCTTCAATAATTAATTTATCCTCATCAAATTCAACAGGCACGTCAAGTATAATTGTGGCAAGATGTTTACTCATCAATGCCTGTTCCTTATTATTTACAACGTTCTCTTGTAATTTGCCTTTTAATTTATCAGTGTTTTCATATAAACCCTCAACACTGCCATATTCTTGAATTAATTTCTTTGCAGTTTTTTCACCTACCCCGGGAACGCCCGGAATATTATCAACTGCATCGCCCATTAATCCTAAAATGTCAATTACTTGTAATGGATTTTCTATCTCCCATTTCTTTAAAATGTCTTCTAATGTTACAGTATCAAATCCTTGTCCTGTAAAACTTGGCTTATACATGTAGATACCATCTTCAACTAATTGGCCGTAATCTTTATCCATGGTAACCATGTATACATCATAACCTGCGTTTTTTGCTTTTTTTGCAAGTGTACCAATAATATCATCCGCTTCATAACCGGGTTTTTCGATTAACGGAATATTAAATGCTTTTACTATAGCCTTAATATAGGGAACTGCAAATTTAATATCCTCAGGCGTTTCGGCACGATTGGCTTTGTATTCCGCAAACACTTCTTCACGTTGCGTTGCTTCAACTGAATCGAAACAAACTGCAATATGTGTTGAATTTGTTTTTTTGAGTAATAAATTTAATGTATTTACAAACCCTAAAATTGCTGAAGTATTTTGGCCTTTGGAATTAATTATCGGATTTTTTGCAAATGCAAAATACGACCTGAAAATTAACGCAAAAGCATCAAGCAGGTAAAGTTTTTTATCGTCGTTATTGTTGCCCATTGTTGAGTATTAATTTACAAATATAATGTTATATGCTGTGTTTAACAGCTTTGTAATTGATGAAATTTATTTATGCTGAACGAACGCTTCCAATTGTACTATTAATGCATTTTCACCAATAGCTTTTGAATATTAAACCAAACTAGCTAATCAACAACAAATTACTGATTAATTAATTCCTCCCAATATTCAGCGCCTCTTCTTGTATGCGGAATAACAATTGTGCCGCCTACAATATTCGCAACTGCAAATATTTCATAAATTTCGTCCGTAGTAATGCCTTCTTCATAACATTTTCCCAAATGGTATTTTATGCAATCATCGCATCGCAAAACCATACTTGCAACCAGCCCTAGCATTTCCTTCGTTTTGGTCGACAAAGCACCTTCAGCGTAAGTATTGGTATCGAGGTTAAACAGTCGGCCAATAACCTTATTTTGCTTTCCGAGTATCACTTCGTTCATTTTTGAACGGTAGCTGTTAAATTCATTTATTAGTTCACTCATAACATGTATTTTGCTCAAAGTTCAAGTTTGAGGCAGGAAAGTGCAAATTTTAACCTGTTTGGTTACAATATTTCAACGGTTAGGTCGTCATTCTACTATATTTTAACATTTCAGTTTATCTTTACAAATACAATTTAAAAAACAATGGCAACAACAACACCTGCAGCTCCTGTAAAATCAAAAAGGGGCCTTTATATCGGACTTGGCATAGTAGCTTTAGTCGTACTATTTTTTGTTAGTGGTTATAACGGAATGGTAAAATCCGACGAAACCGTAAACCAGAAATGGAGCGATGTGGAATCAGCTTACCAGCGCCGTATCGACCTTATTGACAATCTGGTTAATACCGTAAAAGGTGCAGCAGATTTCGAACAGTCGACCCTTACCGGCATTGTTGAAGCACGTGCAAAAGCTACAGGAATGACTATCGACCCATCAAAGGCAACACCTGAGCAGTTACAAGCATTTACCGAGGCTCAAAATGGTATGACCTCTGCATTAAGCAGGTTATTAGTTGTAGTTGAAAACTATCCTACCCTTACTGCAACCCAGGCGTATCGCGACTTGATGAGTTCTTTAGAAGGAACAGAAAACAGAATTAACGTGGCCAGAATCGATTATAATGCTGCAATTAAAGATTACAATACCCGCATTAGAAGATTCCCGGCTAATATCATCGCTTCAGTAACAGGTTTTGAACGTCGCAATGGATTTGCTGCTGCCGAAGGTGCAGATAAGGCGCCAAAAGTTGACTTCAGCGATAATAAATAACTTATGCCAAACGCAAGCAACTTCTTTACTGCCGAACAACAGCAGGAGATAATTCATGCAATTCAAGCTGCCGAAACGCATACTTCCGGAGAAATTAGATTGCACTTGGAAGAATCGTGCGGAAACGATGTTGTTGAAAGAGCTGCTGTTATTTTCCAGAAATTGGAAATGCATAAAACTGAATTGCGCACCGGTGTGTTAATTTATCTTGCAGTTAAAGACCGACAATTTGCAATTATTGGAGATGTTGGTATTAATGAAAATGTTCCGGAAGGCTTTTGGGATGAAATTAAAGATGAAATGTTGGTGCATTTTAAACAAGGAAATTTTGTTGAAGGTTTAAAAATTGCAATCCAAAATTCAGGGCAAGAATTGAAACACTATTTTCCAAGAGCTGATGATGATGTTAATGAAATGACTGATGAAATTTCTTTTCGCAATGATTAAAATCCGAACTATATTTTTACTAATGGCAGTACTTGTTATCTTGCCATTTAAAAGTTATGGTCAAGATGAAAAGGATTTAGCCCCAAGACCAAGTCCACCAAGGCTTGTAAACGACTTAGCCAATGTTATTGACGCGGGAAGTGAAGCAGCCCTTGAAGCTAAATTGGTTGCTTACAACGATAGTACTTCAACACAAATTGCCGTAATTACAATTGCATCTATAGCTCCCTACGATGTTAGTGATTACGCTTATAAAATAGGTAGATATTGGGGCGTTGGAAATAAAGAATTTAATAATGGTATCGTTTTATTAGTTGCAGTAGATGACCATCGGATGTTTATTGCAACAGGCTATGGAACAGAGGCTTACTTAACTGATATTCGGAGTAAAAGAATTGTTGATGGCATTTTAACGCCTGCATTTCAACAAAATAATTTTTACGGTGGTATTGATTCGGCTACTACCGAAATTATGAAATACATGACAGGTTCTTATGATGGCCAAGCCTACGGCACATCATCCGAAGGCCCGAATATTTGGTTGGTTATCGTCATTGTATTTGTAATCATAATTTTATTCTCACAACGCAAAAAAGGCGGTGGAGGAACAACATTTTCAGGTCGTGGCCCAACCTACTGGGGTGGCGGAGGATTTGGTGGCTTCGGCGGCAGCGGTGGCGGAGGCGGTGGTGGCTTCGGCGGTTTTGGAGGAGGCGGATTCGGTGGCGGTGGCGCCGGAGGTTCGTGGTAGTTATGGCTACTCAATATAAGTTTGCAACAAATTCACAAAATTATTTCCGCACTTCATTTTAAGCTTGCGCTATTAAGATGCCTAACTTAAGTGTGAATGATTACAAAATGTAACGAAGACAATAAGAGAGATTGGGCTTTAAATATCTTATTTACCCGCCAATATTTTTACTGAAAGCACTGTAATGTCGTCGCTAACTGCGCCATCTTCTCCTTTAAAGCGCATAATTTCTTGGATGATTTTGTTGTTCAATGCTGCAACTTCACCTTTATAATTAGATTGCATTAATTTTATTAAAGCATCTAATGGAAATACTTGATTGTCTTCATTTACCACATCGGTTAATCCATCGGTAAAGCATATAATGGCGGTGTCTTCTATTATTGGAATTTGCCCCATTTTTATAGAAGGTAATTCGTCGAACATACCAAGTATGGTTGTTCCTTTATCTAAGAATTTATATCCGTTACTATTCACTAAAACCGGTGGGTTGTGACCTGAATTAACGTATTTCAGTAGTTTTGTTTTGCTATTATATTTTGCTAAGAAAAGCGTGATAAACTTTTCTCCTTTTGTGCTCATTAATACCGTTTTATTTAATTCTTGCATGTATTCTTCAATAGTAAACGGATTGCGCTTGGTTAGCTCTCGAATTTGTGCTTGGAAGTTAGCCATTAGAATAGCTGCAGCAATACCTTTACCGGAAATATCGGCAATGCAGAAAAACATCTCGTCATCGCTCAGCTTTAAAAAATCGTAATAATCGCCACCAATGTTTTGATGTGGCAAATAAATAGCTGCCATTTGAATTTTATTATCGTAAGGCAACTTATCAGGAATTAGCATGCTTTGCACTTGCGCCGCCAATTCTAATTCGCGTTTAAAAGAAAGTTGTTCTACTTCCTTTTTAAAGAGGCGTTTATTTTCGATGGCAACACTGATAATATTTGTTACAGTTTGAGCAAATTTTACCTTGTCTTCAAGCGGTTCATAACTTTCAACGCGCGGATTGCTCATAAGTAAATAAGCAAGTGGTTTCTCTTTATGAAATACCGGAATTAAAATATCATACTGCTTTAAATATTCGGGAAGTTCGCCGTTTAATGCACTGAGGTCGGTGAGCTTATTATACTTTAAGAGTGTTTTGATTAAATCGGGATTCAATTCCGAAATAAACTTATTCCCGATAACGGGCTCCCAATCATCGCCATTATTGCTGTATAACAGCATATTTTCAACACCAATTTGATCCTTTAGTGTGCGATGGAATAATTCGAATAATGCAGAAGAAGATTTGTTTGAATTAATTGCCTTCGTTATTTCCAATAAAGAATCTATCTCCAACTGTTTTAATTTCAGCTGGTCGCGCAACATATCCATAACATTTAAACCCGCAATTGCCATAATTTACAAAATAATGAAAATTATCATTAATAAACTAATTTGAAAAGTCATTTTATAATCGGCTTTTTATATCAAGTGCATCTCTTAAACCATTGCCAATCATAAAAAACGCCAGCACTAAGATAGTGATTGCAAAGCCGGGAATCAGCGCTAAATAGGGTTCTGTTATTAAATTATCTTTATATTTTGAAATCATTAGCCCCCAACTTGGTGCAGGTGGCTGAACACCAATACCTAAGAAGCTTAACCCGGCTTCCGTAAGGATGGCATAGGCAAAATTAGCCGCTGTTATTACAATAACCGGTCCCGTAATATTTGGCAGAATATGCCTAAAAATGGTTCTTGTATCAGAAAACCCAAACGTTTTGGCAGCTTGTATAAATTCTTGCTCCCGTACTTGCAACACTTGTCCCCGCACAATGCGCGCAATATCCACCCACATGGTTATTCCTACAGCTATAAAAATGGTGTAAAAATTTTGCCCGAAAGCAAAAACAATCGGAAACACCAACAACAGTGTGGGAATTGACCAAACAATATTAATAAACCACATAATGCCGCCATCAACAGGAACCAACCATTTTTTATTTTTCGAAATTTTAACTGCGGGCGGATAACGTTTATAAAATCCTGCCAATGCGCCAAGCGGAATGCCAATAAACAAGGCAATAATTACGGCAACAACACCAACCGAAAGCGAAACACGAATACCCAACAATATTCTACTTAAATAATCGCGACCCAAGTCATCGGTACCCAGCATAAATTTTCGGTGCGTTAAAAATTGACGCTCAATTAAGGATTGGTTTTCAATAGATGATTGTTTTTCACCTGTTATTGCAGACAATTCAAATTTTAATTGCTGACCCGGAATATCATCACCAATATATCGATTAACATATATTGAATCTTGAGAAAAATGATAATTGGTAATAGGTATTTGCCTGTAGCTAACTTTTTTCCCGCTAACCAACCACTTTCCGAAATTTGTGCGCTCCGGTTTAAGTTCCAAAGGTTGCTTTAAAACCATAATGCTGTAACCGGGTTGCTTGTAAGGCAACTCATTAATTTGATCGTTGGCATATGGTGTTATATCGGGTGCAATTATATGTGCAAATACTGCCAATAACAAAGCATAAAAAATAGTAATGCTGCCAATTACGGCGTTACTGTTTTTAATAAATCTATCCCATGCTTTTGCTTGTTGATTATTGCGCATGTCTAATTTTGCGCTTCGTTTTTTCCACCATTTTCTAATGAGTAGCATGAATGGTGCATACAAAATAATTAAAGCAGCAATTACAATAATTATTACACGTAAACTGTTTAAGAAAGCTAAAAAAAACGCTGAAGTGCCGGAAGCAAATTGAAACCACGCTGCAACAATTGACAGCAGTAAAATAAAAATAACTATTCCAAAAATTTGTTTACGCATTGAATTAAACTTCTAGGCAATGTTCCTTAAATTCTGCGCCCTTTCCAATTGTATTTGCCAAAAACACCGGCCGGGGCTATCAATATGATATACAAAACGTGCACTGCCTGCATGGGTAAAAATAACCAAAGTAAATTTTCCCTTCTAAAGAATTTAGTAACAGCGTATGTGAAAATAGTATCTATACAAAGTTTGGTTAAAAACATCCACATCGCCAATTTTAGCATGGGTGGAAAAAACAATCCTATTACCAAACATGCAACAATTAGGAGGTTCATTAAATAAACAAAGGATAAAATTGCTGTAATTCGCTTATCTTCATAGTGTGTCGACTTGCTGGTCCAACGCACGCGCTGGTTCCAAAATGCTGCAAAATCTTTTTCGGTTGAGGTATAAACAATGGCATCTTTATTTTTAAGGTAAGCGATTTTATCGCCAAACTTTTTCGCCATTTTATGCATGAGCATCATATCGTCGCCACTGGGAATATGATCTATATTACTAAAACCATCAACCTCAATATAAGCAGCTTTGGTATAAGCCAAATTTGCTCCATTGCACAAATTATAAAATCCGTTCTGAATACTTGCTGCAGCAATACCAACCAAACTCAAAAAATCGAGTGTTTGAAATTTTCCTAAAAATGATGAATCCGGAAAATAACTCACCATACCGGCTATCATTACCGGATGATGTTCTTCATAATAAGCAACCATTGTCGCAATCCAATTGCTTCCCGGGTGACAGTCGGCATCGGTTGTAATAATGAGTTCACCATTTGCGGAACGAACTGCTTTATCTATCCCTATTTTCTTATTGGCGCGATTGGCAATGGCAAGCGATTTGTCATCACCTAAAGAAATTACACGCAAATTGGACATGGCAAAATTATTTACCAGTTGCAAGGTATTGTCGGTTGAATGGTCATCAACAATTATTACCTCAAACAACGCCTTATTATAGTGTTGATCGCGCAGGTCGTTAAGCAAGTTGACAATATTTGCCGATTCGTTCCTTACCGGAACCACAACAGTTACTTTAGTTACAGGCATTTTAACCGGGGGAATATACTCGTTTAGGCGCATCCATCCCATAAAAAAGTATAGAATGAGCAATACGTAACCGGCACTCAACAGTATTATTAAACAAGTGATTAAAAGCATGCACCACAAAATTAAGGATAAGGCAGCGTAATTTGGTTATCCTTTGTTTTTAAATAACCATTATTCAGGTTGTTGCAAAGTTTGCAATGCTTCGGTAATAAAGGGATTAATTTTCTCATCTATAAAATAATGGCCTCTTTCTAACTTGGTTAGTCGGCAATTGATTAGCCCTTCGGCAAAATATTCGCCAACGGCAACCGGAATTACTTCATCGCGTTTGCCAAAAAACAACAAGGTTGGTATGGCATATTTATTAATATTTTGTTTAACCAGATTAATGTTAGCATTAAATGCAGCCATACTAATCCAGGTGTTGTATAATCGCGTGCGTTTTTCTTTTGTTTCCATGTGGTTGTATGTAAATTTTTTCAACCAAGGGCTTAAAATTTTTAAAGCACTTGCCAATTTCACAACTGCAAACAACCAACCCGGATGTTTGATGGTAGTTTTAAATAATTCGCGACCCCAAAGCGGATATACTGCCACGTTATATATTTTATTTGTTTTAATACCATCGCTTGCCAACAACCATAATGCTGTAATTTTTTCGGGCATTACTTGTATTAATTCTAACGCACATTTTCCGCCCATGCTAAAGCCCAATACCGCAAACGTTTCGAATTTTTTCTCTTCTAAAAAAATTAATATAATATTTTTCAAATCTTGTTTTGTAAACGGCGCAGTTTCATTCCATTTTGTTGCCCCGTGAAAAGGGAGGTCGAATGCATAAATAGTATATCTGGCAGATAGCGCAGATTTTAAGCACGCAAAACTTCTTCCACTTTCGCTAAATCCGTGAAATGCAATTAGGGGTTCACTTCCCTCACCATAAACTGTGTAATGAAAAGTTGAATTTTTATAAACTAAAAAAGTAGATGTACCCACGTGCAAGTAATAAAATATAAAGGTAAGTAGATTATGTAAAACAATGTTTTATAAAATTATTCAGCAAGGTGGAGCCAACCCAAAACACGACTGTTATCTATTTTCCATTTGCCATCAATTTGTACTATTTTATAAATATCGCGTGTTGTTGCATATTTTCCTGCATTTTGCTGAACAACTTCAACATAACCATCTTCCACTGCCGAAACAATGGCAACATGACCGAATTTATTTGTTCTGCTTGCATCTAAAATCAGGATATCGTTTATGGCAGGCAATTGCTTGCTCGGATTGCTATACTGAATTAATCCGCGTTGTTTATTTAATTCTCCATCGTTCAATGTTGCATTAAAAAAATCTTTTGCGTTGCCATAGCTGTCGGGCATTTTATGGTGGAGATGTTCATAATAATATCGCTTAACAAATTCAACACATTGATATTGCAGTCCGAGGTTATAATTATCGGTTGTAACATTTCTTTCCAAAATATTATCGGTGCTGCCATTATAATATACTTTTACATGATTGAGACTATCGATTGGTTGGCCAACTTCATAAGGCGCATAAAAATAAACCAGTTTAATACCGATTGCGGCTGCAATAATTAATGCAAATAGAAATACGAAACGCAGCAATGACATTAAGCAAAGATATGCCCATATAGCAGAAGTCTTGGACCCTTCTTTAAAATTTAAATTATAAACCTTTTGGCAATTTTGCTTTAATGACATTTCAGATTACCCTATGACTTCGCTATATGGCCAATGTAGATTGTAAAGTACAAAATGGAGTGAGATTAGTCTCAAGGTTTAGACTTACTGACCACCTTAGCCCGGATTCCATATAGCAGAAGTCATACAAGCTCCAAAAAATTAAGCTACAAGCCTATTGGCAATTGTACTTTATCGACATTTCCGATTATCCAATGACTTCGCTATATGGCGGCCGTAATCTGTAAACTTCGGTATATCCAAAACATAAATTCCAATACTTAAACTTCATACCCACTGAGCCCGTCCATATAGCAGAAGTCATGTTGGATTCAAAAAATTTAAATTGAAAAACTATTGGCACTTGTACTTTATTCACAATTCAGGTTGCCTGATGACTTCGCTATATGGCCAATGTAGATTGTAAAGTACAATTATGGAGTGAGATTAGTCTCAAGGTTTAGATTTACTGACCGCTTAGCCCGGATTCCATATAGCAGAAGTCATACAAGCTCCAAAAAAATTAAATTTAAAGCCTATTGGCGATTGTACTTTATCGACATTTCCGATTATCCAATGACTTCGCTATATGGCTATTGTAATCTGGAAATTTCGATACATCCAAAACATAAATTCCAATACTTAAACTTCATACCCACATAGCACGGATTGGAGTGGAAACCCCCGCCGGGACTTTTAAAGCAATTTTTACCCTTATTTTCAAATTTATTAACAAGTTATTAGCCGTTAAAAGTGCTGCTAGGCGGGAGTTGCAGCGTAAAGCCGGCTGTTATTCGATAGAAAGAAAGATTGTCATGCTCCAAATTTTGATTTATATTTGCATCCTGAAATGCATTTTCAGACCTCCGATATATTTCTACCGATTTTAGCAGGTCATATTATTTTCAAAAAATTTTACAAGCAACATTATGCCGAAAGACAATTCGATTAAACACGTATTGATTATTGGAAGCGGGCCAATTATTATTGGTCAAGCATGCGAGTTTGACTACGCAGGATCACAAGCCAGCCGCAGTTTGCGCGAGGAGGGAATTAAAGTTTCTCTCATTAACTCGAACCCGGCAACCATTATGACCGACCCTGTTACGGCGGATCAAATTTACCTGTGGCCCTTGAATGTGACTATGCTAGAGAAAATCTTAGTAGAAAACATCGAAAAAGGTACTCCAATTGATGCTGTTTTGCCTACAATGGGCGGACAAACAGCGCTAAACCTCGCTAAAGAGGCTTTCGAGATGGGTATTTGGGCGAAACATAACTGTAGGTTGATTGGTGTAGACATTGAAGCCATTGACCGCGCCGAAAACCGTGAGTTGTTTCGGCAGTTGATGTTGGAAATGGGCATATCGGTGGCAAAAAGTCGTGTTGCCAATTCGTTTTTGGAAGGAAAAGAGTTTGCCCAAGAAATTGGATTTCCGCTGGTTATTCGCCCATCGTTTACCTTGGGTGGAACAGGTGGGGGATTTGTGCAAAATAAGGATGAATTAGATGCGGCTTTGATGCGCGGATTAACGGCATCGCCTACCCATGAGGTATTAGTGGAAAAGGCAGTGTTGGGATGGAAGGAGTTTGAGCTAGAATTATTGCGAGACAAGGCTGATAATGTAGTAATTATTTGCGTTGTAGAAAATTTAGACCCAATGGGTGTGCATACCGGCGATTCAATAACAGTTGCACCGGCAATGACATTAAGTGATACGAGCTATCAGGAAATGCGCAACTTAGCAATAAGAATAATGCGTGCAATGGGCAATTTTGCCGGTGGATGTAATGTGCAGTTTGCGCAAGAACCTTTCACGGAGCAATTAATTGCAGTTGAAATAAATCCTCGCGTTTCAAGGTCGTCGGCTTTAGCATCAAAAGCTACCGGCTACCCGATTGCAAAAATTGCCGCGAAGTTGGCAATTGGTTATCATTTAGATGAATTGAAAAATCAAATTACAAAATCTACATCTGCATATTTTGAGCCTGCATTAGATTATGTAGTTGTTAAAATGCCAAGATGGAATTTCGATAAGTTTCCGGGCGCTGATGATACTTTAGGATTGCAAATGAAAAGTGTTGGCGAAGTGATGAGCATTGGTCGCAGCTTTCAAGAAGCATTGCAAAAAGCTTGTCAGAGTTTAGAAAATAATAAAATTGGTTTAGGCGGAGAGAAAGGTTTTTATAAATCGAGTCAGGAAATTATTGAGAGTCTTGCTAAGCCACATTGGGACCGTATTTTTAATATTAAAAAAGCAATGGATCTTGGTGTTCCGGTGCGAACCATTCACAACCAAAGTTTAATAGACCCGTGGTTTTTAATGCAGATTCAAGATTTAGTAAAAATTGAAAAGGAACTTCGCCGATATCAATTAAATAATGTTCCCTATAAATTATTGCTCACCTTAAAACAAAAAGGGTATAGCGATTTACAAATTGCCAATTATTTAGGCAACTGCACCGAAAATGAAGTGTATAATCATCGCCGTAGCTTAGGCATTAAGCGCACGTATAAATTAGTTGATACTTGTGCCGCAGAATTTGAAGCTAAAACACCTTATTATTATTCAACTTTTGAAGATGAAAATGAGAGTGTGCGCAGCGAAAAGAAAAAGGTTATTGTTTTAGGCTCTGGTCCAAATAGAATTGGACAGGGAATTGAATTTGATTACTGCTGTGTGCATGGTGTATTGGCCATTAAAGAAAGCGGTTATGAAGCAATTATGGTGAATTGCAATCCGGAGACCGTATCTACAGATTTTGACGTTGCTGACAAACTATATTTTGAGCCGGTATTTTGGGAGCATTTATGGGAACTAATTGAACACGAAAAACCTGAGGGAGTTATTGTGCAATTAGGCGGACAAACGGCTTTGAAACTTGCCAAACGTTTGCACGAAAAAGGGATAAGGATCATCGGCACTTCATTCGATAGCATGGATATTGCTGAAGACCGGGGAAGATTCAGTGACATGTTGAAAGAACTGGAAATCCCATACCCGAATTATGGTACAGCTTTTAATACCGATGATGCTATTGAAGTGGCTAAGAAAGTAGGATACCCCGTAC
>JANMLV010000080.1:0-1817 GCA_031372705.1 Bacteroidota bacterium
GAACTCCAGGTAGTATTGGTATTAATAGTATATGAGGTCGGCGTTATTGAGCAAGTAGTTTCAGTGAAACAGTCTTGTGCCATCGCGCTACTGCCAATTATAAATGATATACCAATTAATAAATAACAAACAAAAATCACTGCTTTGCAGATATTTCTGTTTATTTGAAAATATTTTTTCATGTTATCGAATTTAGTGTTTTACTATATTGAACTTAGACTGCGAGTGTAAAAAATGAAATTTACATGGTTTCTATCAATTATCCAAATAAATGTTTTCAGCATGACAATTGCACATAAATGAGAAAATGTAATACAGTTAGTCCTTGAACCTAAGCAGCGTTAATACACTTAGGGGAAAATTGGCTTAAAATTTTTTCCACTTAGTGGAATGAATTTTTTTGGAGATAGTGAGATTAACTACGTTGGTCTCTGAAGTGGGCCTTACAAAATCGTTCAATTCTCGGTACAGAGTGAAAAATCAATTTCATTTTGGGAAATAGTGAGATTAACTACGTTGGTCTCTGAAGTGGGGGGCCTTACAAAAAAAATCCAATCCTCGCTGCGCTTTAAAAAATCCATCCCTTTTTTTTCTTGCAAGATGCTTGCAGAAAAAAAATGAAATGGATTTTTTACTTCCGCTATGCGGAAGGGATTGGATTTTTTTTGTGGAGATAGTGAGACTCGAACTCACGACCTCTTGCATGCCATGCAAGCGCTCTAGCCAACTGAGCTATACCCCCTTTTGGAGCGCCAAAGATAATATTTTTCAGCATCTTTGTAAGGTAATGAGCAACATTCCTATAGATACCTTAAATTATAAAGGCCACGATATAGATATATTGAGGTTAGACAAGGCTTATCCCGAAATTCAGGGGAATAAATATTATAAATTAAAATACAATTTTGAGGAAGCCAAGGCGCAAAATCAAACCACCTTGCTCACTTTTGGTGGGGCTTTTTCAAATCACTTGCATGCAGTTGCTACCGCAGGAGCGTTGTATGGATTTAAAACAATTGGCGTGGTTAGAGGTGAAGATGACCCGTTGAATCCAACTTTAATTTATACACGAAGTAAAGGCATGCAGTTGCATTTCATTACTCGAGAAGAATACAGGAATGAACGTATCCATAATACAATGCAATCATGGCTCGAAAAACAATTTGGTTCGTTTTATTTACTTCCCGAAGGTGGTACAAATAAATTAGCCATAAAAGGATGCACCGAAATATTAACCGGTATTAATAAAAAATATCAATTTATTTTTTGTCCCGTTGGAACCGGGGGCACTTTGGCGGGATTAATTTCTACACCCAATATCGATGCCTATGTAATTGGAATTTCATCGTTGAAAACAGGAATACAACTCACGCAATCAGTAAATTTATTAGCACCTGATACTACAACAAATTGGAGTATTAATACCAATTACCACATGGGTGGTTATGCCAGAATGAATGCAGATTTAATGTCGTTTATCAAGCAATTTCACACAAAAAATAATATCCTGTTAGATCCGGTTTATACAGGCAAAATGATGTTCGGCGTGTTTGATATGATTAACAAAAATAAATTAGGGGCCGATTCATCCATTCTTTGCATACACACAGGTGGCTTGCAAGGCTGGGATGGATGGAATTACCGCTTTCCGGAGCAAAAAATCGTATAAACTGCCTACTGCCAAAAATGAATAAAAGTATTTTTACATACCGCAATATTTTTTGGTGTTTACATCTTATTTTATTCGTAGTTGTTTTTCATAGTTTATTGTTGCATCCGTTTGATGTAATGTATGCAAATACAGGAGATGGTTTAAA
>JANMLV010000081.1:0-2815 GCA_031372705.1 Bacteroidota bacterium
GAACTCCAGGTAGTATTGGTATTAATAGTATATGAGGTCGGCGTTATTGAGCAAGTAGTTTCAGTGAAACAGTCTTGTGCCATCGCGCTACTGCCAATTATAAATGATATACCAATTAATAAATAACAAACAAAAATCACTACTTTGCAGATATTTCTGTTTATTTGAAAATATATTTTCATATTACCGAATTTAGTGTTTTACTCTATTAGAATTAGACTCCTTAGGTAAAAAAATGAAATTTAAGTGTTTTCTATCAACTATCCAAATTCCGGAGATATATCTTTAAAATGATTTCTGTAGGGGAAATAACCCAGTAGCAATATAGTTATTACCGGTGCAGTAAAGTTCGAAAAAATAACTCATGTACTAAGAATCTAGGCTATTCGCTTATTTCACAAACTTAGCAAAACATCGCATTCCTAAATATTCAGAACTTGCACCATAGGTTACCTGTAAATTGCAATTGTTCGTTTCACTTTTCCAATTTGCACCTACAGCTACACCCTCCAAACTAGTTAATTCTGATACGTTTGAACAAAGTCCTTTCACCTTATTTTTATTATCAATGCTATAAACATCAGAAAGTTTTACAGTAAATTCATTATTGTTAAAATTGTCAATTACCAAATCAAACTCTTCCTGCGTTGGCAAATAATAAACAATCTCCTTACCGGTTCTTTTGCTTACCACTTCACTTCTCCATGCACAAAATTTGTTTGCTTGAACGAAATTAATTCCCACAACCGGGTAATTATCAAAATCATTTGATTTCAAGTAATCACCGCAATAAACTTTATACCAAATTGCAGAATCAGGTAATAAATTGTTATAACTAACAGTGTCATTTTGTTTTGCAAAGTACAAAAATTCTCGCCAAGCCAAATTTGTTATCTCATATTCATCAACATAAAAATCATTCCCCGGAACTGCAATAGTTCCAGTAGGATTATTTCCAAACGGCATCAAAAAATAATTAAAAATGAAAATTCCGAGTAATTGAGTCATTATCGTAAAATTATACAAAAATAACCAAGAATCGAATATACAAATTAGCGCCTACCTGCAGAATAACAATTCTAAGTTCAAAATAATTACGTTCAATTCTGCTCAATTTAAATATACCACCAAGAGTATTAAACAAATTTGAGGGGATTAACTTGCGACTTCAATTTTGTTCATTTTTGCTCAATTTAAAAATACCATGCATAGCATCAATCATTTTTAAGGGGATTAAGACAGTCTTCAAATGCCAATTTGGATACACAATATTTTTTTAACTACAATTAAATTCTCTCGATAATTATAATGACCAAATAACAATTCTTCTTCGGCAAAATCGACCTGTGTAAAACGTGGAAGTTGCATCCCTTACTAAATTAAAATCAGATTTCACATAAAATTTAATGCATTTCATCAAAAAATCTTTTTAAAGTCGAAATAATTGCGTAGTTTGGCTGTTACAGAATTTGATTTAAAAAATACCTTCAGGAATATATTTTGTCTCCATTAGCAATAAAGAAAAAACTTTTAACATTATAAAAAAATTAATTAAGATCGAATGATAAATAATCTAAAGTTCTCACTCGAGAAATACTCCGGCATGGCCGGAGTATTTCTCCTAATCGCAAATGATTCACAAAGCCAAGCGGTGTACACAAACATTGAACCAGATATTGAGATTCAATTTGACGGCCAAACTGCCGGTGTGGATATAGATAATAACGGAGCATTTGATTTTGGATTTCTTAAGTCTTCTGACACAAATGAGTGGGGTATTGGGCAATACAGATTGCGAAAAACAATATGGGCAGGCCCACAATTCATTACCAATGAAATAGCAGGTGATTTTTTTACATATAGTGCAGGTGGGGGCACTACATATTTACCTTGTGCCCTAAATAGTGGGAATCTGATAAATGAAGATTTAAGCTTTCAATATTGGGGATATCAACTCATGGGTGTGGCTGTCGCAAATACCAATACCCCAAGTGATTGGGCATTCCATGGCGGCCATTGGGTAGCAACTGAAGATCCGCTTTTTCTTGGAGTAAGATTTATAGGTGAGGATGAATGTCTTCACTATGGATGGATTCGCTGCTCCGTAATAGACACTGTAAATGTTTTAGTTATCCATGATTTTGCATATGAATCAAAGTGCGAAACTAGTATTAAAGCTGGTGATAAAATTGGTGATACATCTGTAAGTGTAATTGAGGCAACACAAACTCTGGATGCAGATGTTTATAGTTTTGGGCAAAGAGTTTATATCAACCTAAATGAATTGGTTGGAGAATCAGAAATTTTCATTTTCGATCTTCAGGGAAAATTAATACTTTCACGTTTTATGACTGATTCGTTTTTTTCTTTTGAATTATTACAACCATCTGGACAATATATAGTCAAAATTGTCTCAGAGAATAAAATTTACTCGACCGAAATCTTCTTGTTTTGAATAATTTATGAAAACCTGAAATTATTATTTGATAGACGTTACCCCGATGCGATTTTGTTTAATTTAATTGGTAACTCAATACATTTCCGTTTCTGAAATAAATAAATTTCACCACATTCCCAAAAATTGCTGATTTAATTTCAATTTTTAGTTGGTCTAATTACTGGTGTGGGCCTTACAACAAAAAATACAAAGCCTCACTTCGCTCTAAATTTAAACACCCAATTTTTTTCACTTGCAAGGGATTAACTACCGTTGATCCCTAAGATGGGGGGCCTTACAACAAAAAATACAAAGCCTCGCTTCGCTCTAAATTTAAACACCCAATTTTTTTCACTTGCAAGAGGCTGTCTCAAAACA
>JANMLV010000098.1:0-15530 GCA_031372705.1 Bacteroidota bacterium
AATTGGAAATCAACATACTATATTGCATAAAAATGCACCGAAACAACAGGAAATAATTAGATTTGAACCAGAATTACAACAGACTTATTACCTTACTTGCACATTATTTGAAGCAAGATGAAAGAATAATGAAGAAAGAAATTACTTTTACACAATTAACATTAAATACAGATTGTTTTAAACTTTAATTAACAATACCAGTCAAAGTTAAATATGTCAACAACACTCCTCCGAATCTCTACTGTAATACTCCTCGTTTTCACGCTCTGTATATTTCCAAGTTGCAATTCATTGCCGGGAGATGGGGGAACATCAACAATTACAGGTAAAATATTTGTAGAACATTACAATGCATCAGGTATTTTGTATGAACAATATTATGGTGCCGACGAAAAAGTTTATATCATTTACGGAGATAATATTGCCTACGACGATGAAGTTCAAACTTCATTTGATGGCACCTATAAGTTTGAATACTTGCGCAAAGGCGATTATACTATTTATGCATATTCCGATTGTTTAAATTGTGCGGGTTCAAGGGAAGCTAAAATTGTTGAAGTCAGTATTGCCGACAATAATCAAGTTATAACTATTGATGACATTACAATTGAAAAACGTTAATTGAGCACTTTACCGGAGATATTAAACGGATTTAGCCCCATTTCTCTGGCAGAAATGGAAGGTGTGGAATTGATGAATCGAAAAGATAAAAAATATTTTTTTGATAAATCAAAATTGCCATCCATATTAGAAGAATTGGCACCAAATTATAAAGTATTAGATATTAATGGCGTAAAACTTTTTAATTATCGCAATATATATTTCGACACACCTGATTTCTTTTTTTACACCCAACACCACAATAAGCGCGTTAACCGATATAAAATTCGCATTCGCCAATATGTTGAAAGCAATTTGAATTTTTTGGAAGTAAAATTCAAAACAAATACAAAGCGCACTATCAAATCAAGAATTAAAATTCCTGAATTTTCACCGATATTAAGTGAGGAAGCAAAAGCATTTATAAGTTTGCATACACCATTTGACCCAAACGAATTGGTGCCAACTTTACGGAACGATTTTAAAAGATTTACTTTGGTGAGCAAAGACATGAAAGAACGCGCCACCATCGACACCGACCTCGAATTGCAAATTACAAGCGAAAAACGACATTTTAGCAACTTATGTATAGCCGAGTTAAAATTAGATACATCATCATCAGGTTCTAAATTCAAAGTTGCCATGCGCGACAATTTGTGTCCTGAAGTTAGAATAAGTAAATACAGTGTTGGTGCAGCATTTATGTATGACCACCTCAAACAAAACAATTTCAAATTTAAAAAACTACAAATAAACCGAATCGAAAATGCTTAATTTCTTACTACAAGACGCTGAGGAAGCGACAAAAATTCTCGACTTGAAATTTTTTGATACTGATGTTTATGACCTTATACTTAGGTCAATTTTCAACTTCGTAGTGGTATATATATTAATAAAATATATTTACAGGAGCGATAAGAAAAACAAGAACTACGCATTTAGCTTCTATTTATTCAGCATGCTCATTTTCTTCCTGTGTTATTTACTATCCGGCATTAAATTAGAAATGGGATTTGCATTTGGTTTGTTTGCCATTTTCTCGATCCTGCGTTATCGAACTATTAGTTTACCGATGAAGGAGATGACCTATCTTTTCATGGTGATTGCTATTGCCGTAATAAATGCATTAACAACAAAAAAAGTAAGTTTCGTAGAATTATTATTTACCAACGTTTCATTAATGGCTGCAACATGGTTCTTAGAACGTTTATGGTATAAAGAAGGCTTAAGCGAACAAACAATTGAATACGAAAAAATTGAAAATATTAAACCTGAACGCAAGGCTATTTTAATGGCCGATTTAAAAGAACGCACAGGTTTAGATATCCGCTCTGCGGAGATATTAACAACCGACTTCTTACGCGATATGGCACGTGTGCGTATTTATTACAAAGCATCGAGTCAGGTTGCCGGTGAAGAAAATGGTGGAGACGATGATGATGATGATTAAAAAATTATCGATATCGTTTTTACTGCTTATCTGCATTGCAGGAAACAATTTGTTTGCCCAGCATGTTGACGGCGGAACATGGATGAGTGTTGGGGTTAGTTTCGAGCCAATTAATGATATTACTGTTGATATTAATGAGGAAGCGCGGTATAACATGTCAATCGGTAACTTATATCAACTCAACACCAATTTTTCAATCGATTACAAATTATCAAAAAAGTTTAAGTCCGGAGTTGAATATAGATATTCCATTCGCGATAATCGAAATACAAATAGATTCGGCTTGTCGGTCGCTTACAAAGAAGGCATGGGCGATTTTGATTTAAGCCTAAGAAGTAAATTTCAATACAGTCCTGTTCCCGATGGACCGGAAGGAACCGCTTGGCGAAATAAAGCAGGTTTATCGTATGCTATCAATAAAGATTTTTCGCCATTTGTTTCCGGAGAAGTTTTTTACAGCATTAGCAATGAAATTGATCAGCTCGACAACTACCGTATTGAAGGCGGATTAGATTACGGACCCAATAAACACACCGATTTTACATTGTCGTGGATTTACGACCGCGAGTTTAATGTGAACAATCCTGATATTATGCATGTTTTAACGCTTGGATATAAATATTCCTTTTAATGTATTTACGTATTGCTATAATAACGTTTTTCGTTTCATTGTCATTTTGTTCATTTGCACAAAGTGATAATCAAGAACTGTTGAGCCGAAAAATTAATTTGAGCATACAAACTTCATTAAATACAATCAGCCCTTCGACATCATTAGAATTTGAAAAAGTTGGCAATGAATTACCAAAACGGGCTAAGTTATATAGCTTCATAAATACGTCAATCATTGTATTTCCTCCCTACAGTAAACCTGAAACAATTATTTATCTACCGGAATATACGCAAGGCAAGTTTTGCGACTTTGAGGATTACATCAATCGAAAGAATAAAATTCGTATCGATTTCAGCGTGAAATATTAGATTGCTGATAATTATCATACTACCTCATTCCATATTACCTTAACTTTACAGCGCAATTTAAATTACCGCTAAATCAACGTAAATGAATACCGTAGACAGATTTGTTATAACCGACTGGTTTATGCACTTGCAGGATAGAATTTGTGCAGCGCTTGAAAAAACGGATGGCAAAGGTGTTTTTGAAGAAGAATTATGGCAGCGTCCCGGCGGCGGCGGTGGTCGCACGAGGGTGATTCAAAATGCGAACATTTTAGAAAAAGGTGGCGTTAACTTTTCAGAAGTACATGGAATTTTACCCGAAAAAATTGCGCAGGCGTTGCAAGTAAAAGGCCGTGATTTTTTTGCCACAGGTGTATCAATTGTAATGCATCCATTTAGTCCCATGGTGCCAATTATTCACATGAATGTGCGCTATTTTGAAGTGAGCAGCGGCGAAAAATGGTTCGGTGGCGGTATTGACCTCACCCCTATTTATGTAGACCAACAGCAGGCACAATTTTTCCATAAGGAATTAAAACATATTTGCGACTTACATCATGCTGAATATTATACACAATTTAAAAAGTGGGCTGATGACTATTTCTTCATAAAGCATAGAAATGAAACGCGCGGAATTGGTGGCATATTTTTCGACAAATTAGCTGAAACCGATGCTATCACGCTCGCGCAGCGCTTCGAATTTGTTAAAGACATTGGCAATTCGTTTGCACCGGTTTATACAAAATTCATGGAGCAGAATAAGGATTTACAGTACGGTAAAACTGAAAAACAATTTCAACTCATGCGCCGAGGCAGATACGTTGAGTTTAATTTGGTTTATGATAAGGGAACAAAGTTTGGTCTCGAAACTGACGGAAGAACCGAATCAATTTTAATGAGTATGCCTCCTGAAGCGAATTGGATTTATAATTTCGTTCCGGTAAAAAATTCAAAAGAAGCGCAAACTATGGAGTTGCTAACCAAAGGTATTAATTGGACAAGCATGCTTTAATTGAATGTATAAACTGGAATCAATTACAGTTTAAATAAATTACGTCCGTAGAGTCAACATTACTTGCATGCCCGGCTCTGTCAACAATGTAGATTTTGTAGTAAAATGTATCAATCGGATCGTCGTCGCTTAAGCAAAACGTAATTGGATAATATGTGGTAATTGTTCCTGAAATTGCCTTCGAATTACCTTGAATTTCTATAAACGGAATTTTAAAAGGGATTTGAAAACCCGGAACTCTACTATCTTCCCAAAACATATTAATGCTATCATCACTGCCTAAGTCGCCATCACCATCTTCAAAATAAACTACAATGCTCAAACTGTCTTCATCCAACTCGTCGAAGGTGTTTTGATTCATGCTAACAAACTCAATCCGCGGCTCAATAGGATAATCCGGTGGTTTCACGCAAGAAGCCGCAAACAAAATTAGTATCAGTATTAGGAAGCTGTATCTATGCATCATATTTTTACATTTCAAAATTACGCATTCTATAACTCATAAACAATGCAGGATATTGCCAAGTTCATAAACGAATTGTTTGATGTAAATGACTCAACATTTACCGGCAAAACCTTGGCCATATTTCAATTTCAAGCAAAAAACAACCCTATTTACCGCGATTTTTTACATTATTTGGACATTTCTCCTTCAAAAATTACAGAAATAGCGGCAATTCCGTTTTTACCGATTTCATTGTTTAAGCAACAACAAGTTTTAGTTTCAGGTTCCGCAACCGATTTCTTCTTCGAAAGCAGCGGCACTACAAGCATGGAACGGAGCAAACATTATGTTCCTGATATCAACTTATACCGTAATAGCTTTTTACATGGCTTTAAGCAGTTCTATGGAGATATTAACGGTATTTGTATTGCAGCATTACTTCCCTCCTATTTGGAGCGAAAAAATGCTTCGCTGGTATATATGTGTAACGAATTGATTCAACTTTCAGGCAACCACGACAGTGGATTTTTCTTAAATGAATGGGATAAACTGGAACAATTAATTCGTAAAAATGAAAGTTTAGGAATAAAAACGTTGCTAATTGGTGTTTCGTTTGCATTACTCGATTTGGCAGACCGTTTTACAATGCATCTCAAGCATACCATTATTATGGAAACCGGTGGCATGAAAGGCAAAAGAAAAGAATTAACGAGAACGGAATTACACGAAGTTTTAAAAGGCAATTTCGGTTTACAAGATATCCATTCAGAATATGGAATGACAGAATTATTATCTCAAGCTTATGCCCCGAAAAACGGTATTTTTTACACCCCACCTTGGATGAAAATTTTAATTCGCGATACAGAGGACCCATTGTCATTAATTGCCGATGGCAAAACGGGTTGCATTAATATAATTGATCTTGCCAATGTTTATTCCTGCAGTTTTATCGCAACGCAAGACCTTGGCAAAACACAACAAGACGGTGGATTTGAAGTGTTAGGTCGATTTGATAACAGCGATGTACGCGGATGTAATTTATTGGTTGAATAAATTATTTACGTTGCTTTTTCGTCCAATTTATCAGATTATTCGTACTCCCATCATGCGCATTAATAACCTCATCAGAATTTAATTCCGGCAAAATAATATTGGCTAACTTTTTACCCAATTCAACACCCCATTGATCGAAACTAAAAACATTCCATAAAATTCCTTGCACAAATATTTTGTGCTCATAAGCTGCAATTAACATCCCCAAATTGTACGGTGTAATAGCATCAAACATGATGCTGTTAGTAGGTCTGTTTCCTTCAAAAACACGAAAAGCAGCTTGAAATTCAATTTCCTTGTCAGAAAAGTTGCGGGACTTCAATTCAGTTTTAACTTCTGCTTCAGTTTTGCCATTCATAAATGCTTCGGTTTGCGCGAAATAGTTACTCAGCAACAAATTATGATGATTACCCAGTGGATTCAACGAATTGGCAGGAGCAATAAAATCGGCTGGAATAATAGTTTTGCCTTGATGCATTAATTGAAAGAATGCATGCTGACCATTGGTGCCCGGTTCGCCCCAAATTACAGGACCTGTGGCATAATTAACTTTGTTACCATTGCGGTCAACATATTTGCCGTTACTTTCCATATCGGCTTGCTGTAAATACGCTGCAAATCGGTGCAAATATTGGTCGTATGGAATAATGGCATGTGTATTAAAATTAAAAAAATTGGTATACCAAAATCCAATTAATCCCATTAAAACAGGAATGTTTTTATTAAACTCGGTATTGCGAAAGTGCAGGTCCATTTGATGCGCACCTTTTAGCAGTTGTTCGAAATTTTTATACCCAACAGCCAAACAAATAGATAATCCAATTGAACTCCATAATGAATATCTACCGCCAACCCAATCCCAAAATTCAAACATATTATCTTTTGCTATGCCGAATTTAATCACCTCATCAGCTGCAGTTGATAATGCAACAAAATGTTTTGCCACTGCCTCTTCATTGCCTGCATGTTGCACAAACCAAGCTCTTGCCGTATGGGCATTTGCCATTGTTTCTTGGGTAGTAAACGTTTTAGATGCAATTAAAAATAATGTTGTTTCAGGATTTAGTTTTTTGAGCGTTTCAGCAATATGTGTTCCATCAACATTTGAAACAAAATGAATTTGTAAATGCTCCACGTTGTAATGCTTTAATGCTTCGCACACCATAACAGGGCCTAAGTCGGAACCACCAATGCCAATATTTACAACATCGGTAAATTGCTTATTTGAAAATCCCTTTCTTGTACCGATAATTATTTCATCAGAAAAAATTTGCATTTTACGCAGTGCATTTTTTACATCCGGCATAACATCAATGCCATTTACCATAACAGGTGAATCTGTAAAATTGCGCAAGGCAGTATGCAGCACCGGTCTGTTCTCAGTAGCATTAATAGGTTGCCCTTCAAACATTGCTTCTATCCATTCTTGTAAATGCATTTCTGTTGCCAGATAACACAGTTGCTCAATAATGGTATCGTTCAATCTGTTCTTTGAAAAATCAAACAACATATTTTCAAATTGAACATGCATTTTTTCGAACCGTTTATTGTCGCCCGCAAACATCTCGCGCAAATGCGTTGGTTGAATTTTGGTAAAAGATTCGGATAATAATTTATAAGCTGTAGTATCTTGATACGATTTATTAATTGGCATGATTAGTTATTGTTTTGTGTGATATTCGAGAAGTCCAACAATTGGCGTGGCTATTATTTTTCCTACTTTAATTTCGAGTTTTTCGCAAGCTGTTCTCAGCTGACCTTCGAAATGTTGAGCCACAGAACCAACAAAGTGAACATTCAATTGTTTGAAATCACGAAATCGTAAAATGTAAATTTTTAAAAACTCTGTTAATCCAAAATCGATAAAATATTGGCAATATGGATGCTCTAAATGTTGGTGGTAAAATGGCAAAAATGATGCGATAAATTCATTTGGCGCAGGTGTGCGATAGACCTTTTCAATTAATTCATCTCGCGTTAATCCATAAGTTTCCGTAAAAGATTTTTCGAGTTCTTGAGGTAATATTTTATAAAAATAATCGCGCAACAATCGCTTGCCGAAATATACACCGCTGCCTTCATCACCTAAAATATATCCCAAACTAAAATCGTTGGCATAAATATTTTCTCCATCAGTAAAGCAAGAATTTGACCCTGTGCCTAAAATGGCTACAATAGCCGGCTCATCGCCTTTTACGGCATTAACCGCACCATCAATATCAGCAAATACGTGAATTATTGCATTTGGAAAAATCGCACTCAGCAATTCCGATAATCGCAATTTGTTGGCATCCGACCCACATCCTGCTCCGTAAAAAAAAACTTCTTCTACAGCACCGCCATCAACAATAAATAAGAAAATATCATTTAAAATTTCGCTCAGCGTAACATCATCTAAAACATTGGGATTTAACCCTTTTGTCTTAAAAAAAACGGGTTCATCACCGGCAGCATTTGTAAATACCCAATCTGTTTTTGTAGAACCGCTGTCAGCAATAAGTAGCATTTATCAGGTATGCAATTTATTTTTTCATGAAAATAACTTTGTCAATTCTCGTGCTGTCCATATCCACTATTTCAAATTCATACTGCTTCCAATCTAATGTTTCACCTTCAACAGGAATATGTTCCAGTTGATGTAAGATAAATCCCGCAAGGGTATTAAATTCCATTTCATCCAACATTTCAAATTCTTCATCCATTTCAAAATATTTGAGGAAATCGTAAAACGGCAAAGCTGCATCAACGAGGAATGACCCATCGGAACGCTCAATAATGGAATAATCGGGTAAATTTAATTCATCGAACTCCCCTACTAATGCTTCAAGAATATCGTTTATGGTAACTAAACCTTCGGTGGAGCCGTATTCATCAACAATCATGGCATAATGAATTTTCGACTCTTTAAATTTAGCTAATACCGAATATGCTGTATTATTTTCGAGTAAAAACAGAACGGGTTTAATTAAATCGCGTAAGTTATTGAGGCTTTTGCGTGCATCGGCAATAAATAAATCTTTGATGTAAACAATACCAAGCATTTTATCAAATTCGCCATCACAAACAGGATAAATACTATGCACTTCACTTTCAATATCTGCTAAAATTTTTTCTAACGGTTCATTGGCATCTAACCAAATAATATCGTTGCGATGCGTCATTAAACTGCCAATTTTACGGTCGCCGAGATGAAACACGCGTTCCATGATGTCTTGCTCAATTTCGTCGATGGCACCATGCTGTGTTCCTTCTTGAATAATTGCTTTAATTTCTTCTTCGGTAACTTCATCATCTGAAGAAGCTTTAATACCCATAATTTTGATGAGTAGATTACTTGCTTTCGTTAAAAACCAAACAAAAGGTTTTGTAATTGTTGAAAGCAGCATCATAGGTGCAGCCATTGTTTTTGCTATTGGCTCCGGGAATCGCAAACCAATGCGTTTTGGAACCAATTCACCTACAATTAGTGAAACAGCAGTAATACAAATTACAACAATTATCAAAGCAAGTGTGTCGGCATATTCGCTAATTGATTCAATTTGCAAAAGCCAATCTGCTACAACAGTTTTAATAGTTGCACCGGAAAATATACCTGTTAAAATACTTATTAAAGTAATGCCAATTTGAACTGTACTAAGAAATTTAGTTGGGTCATTAGCCAAATCTAGTGCGCGTTTTGCCCTTAAATCGCCTTTTTTGGCAGCGGCATCCAGCCTAACTTTGCGAACACTAACCATGGCAATCTCGCTCATAGCCAGCACTCCATTAAATACAATCAGGAGTAAAATCAATAAAATTTCACTTATCATAACTTGGGTAAAGTTAATGAAGATAAAGGGATTTGAAGATTAAGGAATGTTTAATACCTATATCCTTGCACAGTATCAACAAACAATTTTACATTATCGAGTGGTGTATCAGGATATACGCCATGGCCAAGATTTGCGATATGATTTGTTCCAAAAGCATCCAGCATCTCAATGGTTTCCTTTACCAATGTTGTTTTGTCGGCAAACAAACCACAAGGGTCGAAATTGCCTTGCAACGCCTTTTTGCCGCCAATTAGGGCTTTACTTTCGGCTATATCCATGTTCCAATCCAACCCGATTACATTGCAATTAATATCGGCAAGTGAGGCTCTGGCAAAGAATGCGCCTTTTGCAAATACCGTTTTTGGCACTTCGGTAATCGCATCACAAATTTGCTTGATATAAGGCATCGAAAAGGTATCATATTGCTTTGGCGATAAAATACCGGCCCAAGAATCAAATAATTGAACCAAATTAACACCTGCAGCTATTTGTGCTTTTAAATAAACAATGGTTGAATCGGTAATCATCTGAAGCAAGGCATGGGAAGCCTCAGGATGCGCGTAAAGAAAGGTTCTTGCCTTTGAAAAGGTTTTGGAGCCCTTCCCTTCTATCATATACGAAAAAATGGTCCAGGGTGCGCCTGCAAAGCCAATTAATGGTATGCTATTGTTGAGTTCTAATTTAATCAGTTTAATGCCGTCAGTAACAAACTTTAAGTCAGCTTCCGGATTGGCAATGCGCAATTGTTGAATGTCGTCGGGACTGTCGATTGTGCGTTCAAACCAAGGTCCTTTCGACTCTACCATTTGATAAGGAAGGCCCATGGCTTCGGGAATTACCAAGATATCTGAAAACATGATTGCTGCATCAACATGCAATGCTCGAACCGGCTGTAAGGTAACCTCACAAACGAGTTCAGGGTTTTCTACCAAATTTTTGAAGCCATTCACTTTTTCGCGCAAGGCTCTATATTCGGGCAAAATACGTCCTGCTTGTCGCATCAACCACACCGGTGGCCTTTCCACATGTTCCTGCGTTGCTACACGCAACAACAAATCATTTTTAATCATAATGGCACAAAATTACAATCGTAATTACAAAAAAAGGTGTGAATAAGTTTTTATATGGTTATATTATTTGAAATTAACTTCGCTGCAAATAGTTTTGAATGAACAACGATATCCATTTTTCAGGTGTAAGTATATTTCAAGGTAAATCGCTCATTTTAAGTGATGTTACCTTTAACATTGCACACGGCGAATTTGTTTATCTAATAGGTAAAACCGGTACAGGCAAAAGCAGTTTACTGAAAACTATTTATGGTGATTTACCCTTAAACGCAGGAACTGCAGAAGTTGCAAGTTTCGATTTAGGTAAATTAACAGCTAAAACAGTTCCGTTTTTACGTCGTAAACTGGGCATTATTTTTCAAGATTTTCAGCTGCTAATGGATCGTTCTGTTGACGACAATCTTGAATTTGTATTGCGTGCTACCGGCACCAACGACCGTTCGTTAATCAGGTTAAAAATAGATGAGGCATTGAAACGAGTTGGTTTACAATCAAAAGGCTTCAAAATGCCACACGAATTATCGGGTGGCGAACAACAACGCGTGGTAATTGCACGAGCCATTATTAACGATCCGGTTGCAATTGTTGCCGATGAGCCTACCGGTAACCTCGACCCTGAAACTTCAGATGATATTATGCAACTATTGCAATTCTTAAACAAAGAATATAAAACAACTATTTTAATGGCTACACATAATTATAACTTGTTGGACAAATTCCCGGCGCGTATAATTAAAACAGCAAATGGCAAATTAATTACTGAGCAGGCTCCTGCAATAAGCTTATAATTTTATTTACTTCTGTGGCATCAGCAAACGAAGAAAGAATTGATTTCCGATTTAATATATCGTGTTCAGTAAAATCAGTTTGCATTAATGCTTGAATGCGTGATTGAATAGCAGCAATATCATCAGCAATAAAACAAGCCTCAGCCAATCCGGTTTCAGCTACCATCATGCTGTTTACCACACAAAACCTGCCGCGAAAAAGGGCATTCAATAATTTTAATTTTATACCTGTTGATTGGAACGTTGGCAAATAATTAACATGCGCCGATTCAATTAACGCAAACATTTTTTCTTGCGATGGATTGGCAATTAATTCAATATGCTTATGCTTTGCAACAGCTGCAATTAATTCGGCATCCGGGTTATTGCCGGCAATAATTAAAGGTATTGGGAGGGATGAAAATATTTCGTTTACAATGTAAAGTGCTGCCGATTTGTTTTCATTTACTTCAAGATTACCATGATAAAGCACAAATTCACCTTTTCCGATTTTACTTGTTACTGTTTCATTACCATGAAATGCCGCTAAATACTTGCAATTTTTAAATCGCTTGACATAAAATAATGTCTCCGGTTTAGAAATACACAATACCTCATTTGCATAAGCCAATACACGCTCAAACTTCATTAACCTGCGATACTCTGCAAAAAAATACAGTTGCTTAAAAAACTTGCGCTCCGTTTTGCCCAAATTCAAATAATATTCTGCTTCATTATTATGCATGCGCAAAATTTTATTTCTGAATCGCAAAGCCTCATCATTTAAAAAATTGCAACAATGTAATCCTTCAAACAAAATGGGATAACTATTTTTCTTAAGATTAACTAATAATGCGGGATTATCGCGCGATTGAACAATAAACGGCTTGTCGGACAAGAGTCCTTTCCACATGGCTGAACGCGGGTAGTAATACACTTCTTCGCAATAATCGTTTAATACTTCACTTTGCACACGACCATATTCGAAACAATGTAAATGTACTTTTACGCCTGCTGCATGCAATGCCTTAATCTTATAAAACACATCCATTACCCCACCGTAATCGGGAGGCCAAGGCACATTAAATGAAACGATATTTAGATGCAGGTTACTCAATTTGCTGATATAATTGTATAAGTTTTTCAGATTCTTTTTGCCAATTTAAAGTCTGCTTTGCAATTTGCGTTTGTGCATGCAAATCACTGTAACATGTTGCATCATTTAACAATGTATTAATTGCAGTAGCAATAGTGTCCGGACGTAAATTATCGATTAACAATGCCACTTTAAATTGATTATTTAATTGTTCATATTCCGGAAATGCCATTGTAACCTGCGGAACACCTGCATGTATGTAATCGAAAAATTTGTTTGACAATGAATAATAATAACTCAACCCTAAATGCTCTACAAGGTTAACTCCAATTGTTGCATTAGCAGTATACTGTCTTAACGCTTCAGGCTTTATATAACCTAGAAAACGGATTTTTTGCTTGTGTGGTAATTTACCGGCAAAAGCCCTTAAGGTTTCAGACAAATCTCCTTCACCGGCAATATATAAATCTGCATCAATAAATGCCATAGCCTCCATAAGCGATTCAAGTCCGCGACCGATATTAAGTGCACCTTGGTATAATATATATTTGCCATCCGATTGTTTCAAAGTATCATTTGAAAGTAAAGGTACATTTCTTATCACTTCAAATGGATGACCATATTTACTGCTAAGTAAATTGGCAATTGCAGCGCCAACAGTATAATTATATTTAATTCGGGGTAGCAGGAATCGCTCCATGATAAGCCATGCTTTTTTAATTAACGGGCGCTCAACTATTTCGGGAAGTTCGGTAAAATATTCATGTGCATCATAAACTATTGGTTTGCCTTTTAATTTAGCATTCATAAAAACCGGTAAAAGGGTGTCGAGGTCAATGCCACAATAAATATCAAAACGTTTAAACAGTAAAAACCAAAATAAGCGGAAATTATATTCCAAATAAAATAGTTTACCTTTTTTGAACATCAAGCTTAACCTAATTTGTTTATATGGTCGTTCCGCAACATTTACAGACCGCTTTTTTAGAAATCCGATTATGGTAACATCATAGCCTGCTGATACCAACGTACTGCAAATGCGCTGCATGCGCTGGTCGTACGTAATATCGTTGGTAACGGTGAAAACTATTTTTTTCAGGCTTTCCAAATAAGCATATTTTGGGCTGTGTGAATTATTTGCTTGTTATCGGTTAAAAAGGTTAATGTTTCAAGCACCTTTTCTTTGCGCAAAGGTAATTTAAGTTGCAATAGTTTTTCCGGCATCATTGGTGTATTAGCCAATTGCTGCTTTAACCAATCATAAACTACCGTGAACTCTTTTTCGGATAGCTCCAATTTGTTGCGTTCAACACAAATATCGCAAGTGTTGCAATTAACTGTATCTTCATCAAAATAGCGCAATAAATTCCTTACTCTGCATTCCGATTTGTTTTTGACATAACCCAACACAGCCTCTAATCGGATTTCAGCACTCATTTTTAAAAAATTGAGCATCTTGGTATCAAACAGCAAATTTTCCGCTGCTACCCTTTCTTGAACGAAATCTACTTGAGGTTTAGTTTTTAATGGTGAGTAAATCAAAATGCCTTGTTTATTTAAAAAATTGAGCATTTCTTTGATATGATGCACCTCAGCATTTAAATGAAAAGCTAAATCGGACTCATGAATTTGCACAGCATCATCAAAAACGCCGGGAGCGGTGCGCAATATCATCTTTATAATTGGTTCATATTGTTTATTAGAAATTTGATAAGCGTATAGTGTTTCCCTATCAATAGAAATATAAACCGTCGATAATTTATTAAAGGCTTCGCTTATATAAATGTAGCCGTGTTGTTCTAATAATTTTAATGCATTGCGTGTTTCAACCGGTTTCAATTGATTTTGTTTGCAAAAAATCATCAAATCAAAATCGAAACTTTCACCGGTGCCTGCGCCAATGGCTAGCTGACAATAATTACACAAATGGTGATATACTTTTCGCACCTGGTCTAATGGAGAAAATTGTTTTTCCAAATTTTCACACAGCGTTGTAAAATCATTTTCATCGTACAATAATCCCGCATACGATTTTAATCCGTCGCGACCTGCTCTACCTGCTTCTTGATAATAAGCTTCCAAGCTTTCAGGAATATCTAAATGCACAACAGTGCGCACATCAGGTTTATCAATACCCATTCCAAATGCATTCGTGCAAACAATAATTCTTGTTTTTCCGTTAATCCAATTTTCTTGTCGATTATTGCGTGTGTCATTATCTAAACCGGCATGATAAAACCCGGCATTAATTTTATGTCGCAATAACATAGCTGCTGTGTCTTGCGTTTTTTTTCTGTTTCTAACATAAACAACTCCTGTTCCTTTTACGGAATTCAAAATATCAATTAATTTTTCCGCTTTATTATCTGTCTCCCTAACTATAAATCCAATGTTTGGCCTATTAAAACTCGCGCGGAATATATTTTTTACTTTAAACTTTAATTTTTCCTGAATATCATCGCATACCTTGTTTGTAGCAGATGCTGTAAGTGCAGCAATGGGCACATTCGGAAAAAATTCGCGCAATTCGGCAATTTGCAAATAAGGAGGTCTAAAATCATATCCCCATTGCGAAATACAATGTGCTTCATCAATGGCAATGAGATTAATCTTCATTTTCTTAAATCGCTCCCGAAATACATCCGTAAGCAAACGTTCTGGAGAAACATAAAGAAATTTTATTTTGCCATAAACACAATTGTCGATAGCAATATCAATTTCCTTTGCTGTCATTCCACTAAATAATGCAACTGCCGGAATATCGCGCTTATGCAAATTAAGCACTTGATCTTTCATCAATGCAATTAATGGCGAAACAACTAAACAAATGCCATCCATAACCATTGCAGGCACTTGAAAACATAGCGACTTACCTCCGCCGGTAGGTAATAACGCCAACGTATCTTTACCATCGAGAATTGATTGTATAATATCTTCTTGTAACGGCCGGAATGCATCGTACCCCCAGTATTGCTTTAGTACGGTATGCATTTGTGACATAGTGGGATAATTAAACAGTTATTATTTTTTTCCGGCAAAAGCGAAATTATTTTTAAATATAGTCAGCTCTTCTTGTAACGATTTTTCGTTGATGCTAATATAATTCCATAAATCGGAATTCGTGCTAACTGAAATGCTGCCCAATTGCAGATGTTGGTTGATAAAAATGCGCTCGCAAGTTGGGTAAATATCATTAATCACCACTGCAATATCATTAACAGCTAAGTTTTTGGTTACCAGATTATAAACACCAACAGGAACTTGT
>JANMLV010000102.1:0-12561 GCA_031372705.1 Bacteroidota bacterium
CTGACACTATGAACGTGGTTGTGCTTATGCTTTTAGGTGGTGATACCATCGGAATGGGTCAATATCGCGACGATTTAACTTCAACTTCATATCAGTCATTCACTTGCCCTATCACTTATTTCGTTGCTGCTGTTCCTGATCAAATGCAAATCATTATCACCTCTTCAGGTGGATTTACATCTTTAGTTCCGGGTTCAGTTTTATATGTTGACGATTTAGAAGTAACAGGTGGTGTTAGTATTGAAGATTTTGCTGGTTATGATATTGCCCGCAATATTTATCCAAACCCTGCTGCTGATTATATCAACATCAATAACCCAACAAACACTAATGTTACATTGGAAGTATTTAACATGAACGGTCAAAAAGTTGACGTTGTTAGCTTAAATCCTGAAATGAACAGCATTAACCTTGAAGCATATTCAAGTGGTATCTACAGCTTCCGTTTAGTTGATAATGGAACTGTTGTTTACAGCAATAAATTTGTAGTTAGAAAATAATTCTGTTGTTTAACCAACACAAGGCAAAAACCCCGACGAATTTCGCCGGGGTTTTGTTTTTGAAAAATCAACCACTATTACCCACTTATTTTATTTCAATTTTTTTCACAGCTTCTGCTGTCTTTATTTCTTTTTTCGGTAACACCACATGTAAAATACCTTTTTCGTAAGTCGCTTCAATGGCTTTTGTATCAACGGTTTCAGGCAAAGTAAACATGCGTTTGAAACTGTTAAAGCTAAATTCTTTTCTCGTGTAATTTTTTTCAGTAACCGTTTCTTTTACTTCCTTTTTACCGCTAATCGTGATAAACTCTTTTTCGATGTTTACATCAAAATCAGTTTTCTCAAATCCCGGAACAGCAAATTCTAAAGTAATAGCCTTGTCGTGCTCACTTACATTTACAGCGGGTGTAAAATTTCCGGTTGTTTGATTAGATTTTTCAGGAAATGCCTGTGTGAAGAAGTCCTCAAATACATTTACAAATGCAGGAGCTCCGTTTGGTCTGCGTTTTACAGTTAACATAGTCATATTTTGTTTTTAGTTTGAAAATTTTGTTTGACCCTAAGCCATATTCAAACTAAATACCAAACCCGTTTATACGGATTTTAACGACAATTGTTGCAAAAAACAAGAATTGCAAGTGACAAAATGGCGTGTTTGTTCATTACGATAAGACAAAACGTCAGTTATGATTGTATTTTGCCTCTTAAACCGAGTTCAATTACTTCTGGATGTTCAATTTTGCCATTATTAATCTGAAAGCGAATCATTGTGCGCACTTTGTGAAATCCGTGCACACCGGCTGCTCCCGGGTTCATGTGGAGGAGATTATATTTTGGGTCGCGCATTACTTTTAAAATATGCGAATGCCCACAAATAAATAATTGAGGCGGCTTCGCAGCGATGAGTTGCCTAACCCGTTGCTCATAATGACCTGGATATCCTCCTATATGTGTCATGTAAACATCCAGTCCATTTACAGTAAATCGATTGTCGAGCGGATAACAAATGCGCACATCTTTACCATCAATATTTCCCCAAACACCGCGAATCGGTTTTATTTTTTGAAGTGTATCAGCTAAAGCAATATTACCAAAATCGCCGGCATGCCAAATTTCATCGGCTTCGCTTGCGTGTTTTAAAATGGCATCATCAAGGTAACCATGTGTATCTGACAGTAATAATATTTTCATGGATTTGAATAATGTAATAAATGGGATAATAATTTTAACAATGTTTTAGTATTTCAGCAATGTCGGGTTTGCACCAAATATACGCACTGTCTTTTCTAAACCATGTTAGTTGTCGCTTTGCGTAGTTGCGCGTGTGTTGCTGAATTAATTCAATTGCGCGTGGCATCGAAATCTTTCCATCAAAATATTCGAACATTTCGGTATAACCTACTGTTTGTAATGCATTCAAATTTTTATATGGATATAGCGATTTTGCTTCTTCTGTTAATCCATTTTCAAACATGTTTATTACACGATTATTAATACGCTCATATAATACATCGCGTGGTATATCCAGGCAAATTTTAATACTTTCAAAATTGCGCTGTCGCGGATTTTTTTTGTGGAAAGATGAAAATGGTTTGCCTGTTTGTTCAATTACTTCTAATGCTCTGATTAATCGTTTCGGATTTTGTATGTCGGCCTGCGCAAAATAATCGGGGTCTTTTAATTTGATTTCATTTTGCAACCATGTTAACCCGTTTGATTGATAAAGTGTCGCAATATTGTTGCGCACAGCTTCATCTGCAACAGGCAACTCATCTAAACCTTCGGTGATGGCTTTAATAAACAATCCGGAACCGCCGCATAATATTAATTTATCATGTATTAAAAACAGTTCGTTTAATTTCGATAGCACTTCCGCTTCATATTTTCCTACATCATAATTTTCGTGAATAGATAAATTATTAATGAAATAATGAGGAACGGCAGCGAGTTCTGCTGCACTTGCTTTAGCGGTGCCAATGGTAGTTTCGCGATAAAACTGTCGTGCATCAGCCGAAATAATAACCGTGTTTAATGCTTTTGCCAACTCAATAGCCAATGCCGTTTTTCCCGAAGCGGTTGGACCGGCAATTACTATCAGTTTTTTCAATTGCATATTTTTATGTTACTAATTATTAATTCGGAGATATTCAATTTAGCCGTTATGTTTTTGCAATCCCAACTCTTTACCTTTCTCTAACATTAGCTCCATGGCGCGTTCAAAATCATTAGGAATTAATCCGTCTAAAATTGATTCACGCACATAATCTTTTATTATGCCGACTTCTCTTCCGGGTTTTAAATTAAATGTTTGCATAATTAATTCGCCGGTAATTGGTGGTTGAAAGCTTCGTATATGGTCGCGCTCCTCAACATCTTTCAGCTTCTCGCGCACCATCTCAAAATTTTCCTTATACCGTTTTATTTTGAGTCGGTTTTTAGTGGTGATATCGGCAGAACATAACAACATCAACCCTTCTAAATCGTCGCCTGCTTCAAACAATAAGCGTCTGATTGCGGAATCGGTAACGTTTTCTTTCGTTAATGAAATCGGACGCATATGTAAGCCCACTATATTTTGCACCTGCTTTAATTCCTGCTGTAAGGGCAATTTTAATTTTGTAAAAATACGCTTCGCCATTTTTGCACCAACGGCTTCATGGCCATGGAAGGTCCAACCTGTTGGCGGTATATATTTTTTGGTTACCGGCTTTGCAATATCATGCAATAAAGCGGCCCATCGCAACCATAAGTTATCGGTTGTTGCGCTTATATTATCAATTACTTCGAGGGTATGATAAAAATTATCTTTATGACCATTGCCATCAATCATATCGGTGCCATGCATCGCCTCTAATTCGGGAAATATTAATTCCAATAATCCCGAATCCGATAAATAATATAATCCGATAGATGGTTTTGGCGATAATAATATTTTATTTAATTCATCGGTTATTCTTTCTTGCGATATAATTTTAATTCTATCTTTTGAGTTTTTAATACCTGCATAAGTTGTCGATTCAATATCGAAATTTAATTGCGATGCAAACCTGATTGCACGCATCATACGCAAAGGATCATCACTAAAAGTGATATCCGGATTTTGAGGTGTTTTAATAATGCGGTCTGCAAGATCGTCAACCCCTTGAAACGGGTCGATTAAAGTGCCGTAATCATTTTTATTTAATGAAATGGCCATTGCATTAATCGTAAAATCTCGACGCAACTGGTCATCTGCAAGCGTTCCATCTTCTACAATCGGATTGCGTGATTCGCGGTGATACGATTCTTTGCGTGCCCCAACAAACTCAACATCTATATCATTATATTTGAGATGAGCGGTACCGAAATTTTTAAATTCAGACACAAATGGTCGGCCCGGTAATTGACCGGCTACTTTAAATGCGAGTTCAATGCCACTGCCAACACAAACAAAATCGATATCTTTTTTATAACTTCTGTTTAGCAATTTATCGCGCACAAATCCACCCACCACATAACATGGATAACCTAATTGTTCGGCACAATTACTTATTGTGCTAAACAAAAATTGTTCATCTTCCGAAAACTGAAATTGGTTTTTATTTAATTCTTGCAGTCCCACAACTATTATACTTCAAATTGCAATTAGTAATTAAATGTTGAAATAAAAAATGTTAAACGGCAACACTATTATCTCTTAACGCATCGTTTAAACTCGTTTTTTTATCAGTGCTTTTCTTTCTTGTGCCTATAATTAATGCACAAGGCACTTGAAACTCACCGGCAGGGAATTTTTTGGTATAAGAACCGGGAATTACTACGCTGCGTTTCGGAACTCTTCCTTTATATTCAATTGGCTCAGGACCTGTTACATCTATAATTTTTGTTGATTGGGTAAGCACTACATTAGCGCCCAAAACAGCTTCTTCTTCAACTAGTACACCTTCTACAACAATACATCTTGAGCCAATAAAGCAGTTATCTTCAATAATAACAGGGCTTGCCTGCACAGGTTCTAACACGCCACCAATACCAACACCGCCGCTCAAATGTACGTTTTTGCCTATCTGCGCACAACTGCCAACGGTTGCCCAGGTGTCAACCATGGTGCCTTCATCAACATAAGCGCCAATGTTTACATAACCCGGCATAACGATTACATTTCTGGCCACAAAGCTGCCATATCGTATCAAGCCATGCGGTACCACACGAATTCCTGCCGCTTTTAGGTTCTTTTTTAAGGGAATTTTATCATGAAATTCGAAAGGGCCAACTTCTATTGTTTCCATGGGTTGAATCGGGAAATACAGGATTACAGCCTTTTTCACCCATTCATTAACCACCCATTTATCATCTATTTTTTCGGCCACACGTATAGCTCCGGCGTCGAGTTGCGCAATTACAGCTCTTATTGTTGCTTGCACATCGGCATCTTTTAACAACGACCTATCGTTCCATGCCTGTTCAATTATTGCTTTCATATGGCAAAGTTAACGTTCCCGTGGGCATTTTTTTTATCTTCGCAACTGTGAATAAAAATGTGAAAATACTGCTAGGACCCATTTTAGCTATTATTGTGGGATTTATTTTCTACTCAACAGGTAATACGCCGGTTGTTAGCAAAACTGCAGCCGTTTTAATATTAATGGCATATTGGTGGATGACCGAAACAGTAAATATTTATGTTACCAGTTTACTGCCGGTTGTGCTTTTCCCTATTTTAGGTATAATGGGAATTGATAGTGTTGCGCCACAATATATGAAAGATGTTATCTTTTTATATATCGGCGGATTTATGTTAACGTTTGCAATTGAGCGATGGAATTTGCATAAAAGATTTTCGCTAAAAATATTAATGTCGTTTGGTTCTTCGCCCGAGAAATTAGTATTCGGTTTTATGGTTTCTACGTTTTTTATTTCGATGTGGTTAAACAATACATCAACCACATTAATGATGTTACCTGTTGCACTGGCTGTAATTAATCAATTGCATGGCGGCAATATGGCTAAGCGCAGCGGATTGGCAACTGCCATACTTTTAGCCATTTCGTATGCTTCTACAATCGGAGGAACGGCAACATTGGTGGGCACTTTGCCGAATATGGTTATGAAGAAATTTTATGATGAAAATTTCGCCACTGCTGCACCATTAGATTTTTCTAATTGGTTTTTATTTGCATTCCCGTTAAGTATTGTATTTCTGATTTGTTGCTTTCTTGTATTCAAATTTATTTTATTGCCGAAAAGCGACCATGTTTTACCGGACAGTAATTATTGTAAAGAAGAATATGTGAAACTCGGTAAAATGAGCTTTGAAGAAAAAGCAATCGGCATTATTTTTTCCTCCGCAATATTGCTTTGGTTTACGTTAGAAGATAAAGATATTTGGGGATTGCATTTAACGGGATGGAAAACAATATTGCTCAACGCGCATATAATTCCGGATGAAAAATTCGTCAATGAAAGTTTTGTCGCTATTTTAATGGGGATGAGTTTATTTTTCTTTCCATCAAAAAATAAGAAGGGTGAAACATTAATTAGTTGGGATGATGTAAAACGATTACCACTTGGTATTCTTTTTTTATTCGGCGGCGGATTTGCTTTGGCGAAAGGAGTGGAGGTATCGGGATTAAGTGTGTGGATTGCGAACAACTGTTTAGGCTTACAAGTATTAGATGAATGGGTCATGATTCTTGCACTTTGCATCATAACCACCATATTTTCCGAATTCGCCAGTAATACGGCTACAGTGAGCTTGTTTATGGCTATCTTAATCCCCATAATACCACAACTTGGGATACCTCCATTACTTGTAATGATGCCTGTTACCATTGCTGCCAGTTTCTCATTTATGTTGCCTGTTGGAACACCTCCAAACACCATTGTTTTTGGCACTGAGTTAGTTAAAGTAAAAACAATGCTTCGAGTGGGGCTTTGGCTCGATTTAATTGGTGCTGTTGTTATTACGGCATTTACTATGACACTCGGCAAGCTGATTTTTGGCATTTAAGCAGTATCGGGTGTTATGTTATGATTATGTTGCTTTTTTGTTAACTTTGATAAGGCATTAATTACAGTCTGATTGCTGTTTGTTGTCGATTAGCATGTGGTTTAATGTTTTTATGCATGCAGTTTTGCATTAAACAATGGTTATTAGTTTAAATTGGTGTTAGTAATATTTTTTATTTAGTGTTCACTCCTCAATTCTTAAAAAATGAGCAAATTTTTTACGCTGACTTTCATTTGTATTGCATGGCAAATAAATGCACAAATTGTTATCAACGAAGTTGCCTCTAGTAATTTTAATATCTTACAAGATGAAGATGGTGATTATTCCGATTGGATAGAACTATATAATTCGGGTCCAACAGCAATAAACATTGCAGGTTACGCTTTATCCGATAATAAATCGCCCATGGGCAAATGGTTTTTTGCAGATTCAATCATACCTGCTAACGGCCGAATTATAGCCTACGCTTCCGGCAAAAATCGCAATTGTCAAACTTGTCCCGTATCACCTATCAACCATTGGGAAACCGCCATTTTTGATAATGATACTTGGGAATATAAAAACGGAACTACTGAGCCGCCTGCAAATTGGAATGACGTAGATTTTGCCGGTGTTTGGTCGACAGGCCCCGGTGGATTTGGAAGCGGTGATGGAGATGATAATACTACGATTGGCGGTTTTAGCAGCTGCTTTTATTATAGAAAAGAATTTGAGATAGTTGATAAATCGAAAATCATTAAAACCATTTTGAGTATGGATTATGATGATGGTTATGTGGTTTATATCAATAATGTTGAGGTAGCACGAATGAATATTTCCGGTACGCCAACGCATAGTTCATATGCCAATTATTGGCATGAGGCGTTAATGTATATGGGGCTTAATCCCAAAGCTATTGAATTGGATTCCGCATTGGTAGCATCCTTGCTTATTGATGAAACAAATGTATTAGCTGTTGAAATACATCAATACGGTACCGATGATGCAACGGGCAGAACCTGGTTGCATTTTGGCATTTCAACACCTGATGTTTATTTTTTTGATAATCCCGAGTGGTTTAATAATCCGGGTACGGCAACTGAATTTCATACTGATTTTAAAATAGCTGCCGGCGAAAATATTTATTTATTTGATGCATCAGGCGAGCAGGTTGACAGTATTTATACAGATGCATTGCAAGTAAATAATGTGCGCGCTCGAATTCCTGATGGCGGAACATGGTGTTTTGCAAACGAACCAACACCAATGGCAGCAAATGATGTTACTTGTTATTCGGGATATGCTGCGGCGCCGGTAATTATTACGGCTCCGGGTTTTTATACGGGTAGTGTTGATGTTACCATTTCTGGTGCAACTGTTTATTATACTACTGATGGCAGCAATCCTGATGCTTCCTCCACTTTATATACTGCTCCAATTAATTTTGATGAAACAGGCGTAGCTAAAGCTATTCAGATAGAAGCAGGTAAATTACCAAGTCCAATTGCAACTGGTACTTATTTTATTGATGAAACAACTACATTACCTGTGGTAAGTGTAATTGCCAATCCATGCGATTTATTTGATGATGGTCCCGATTGTATTGCTGCATATGACAATGCCGAGGGATGGTTTAATCGCAATCCTAAAGTATCGGTTGCAGTTGAATATTATGATACTGCAGGCGTTAAACAATTCGGCGATAATTTTAAATTTGAATGTGTAGGTAATTATTCAATCAGCTTAGCACAAAAAAGTATGCGTTTTGTTAATGATGAAGATTATGGTTCAAAATCGGATTTAACCTATAATTTATTTGAACATGATAAACCGGGAATGGAATTTGTGCATGGTTTTCGCGTGCGCAATGCCGACCAAGATTATTATGGTACACGCATGAAAGATATTACCATTAATCGCATTGGTTTACCTACTAATAGTATTTCAACCGGTTACCAAAATTGTGTGGTATTTATTAATGGTGCATATTGGGGCATGTATGGTGCGCGTGAAGAAATGGATGAATATTTTCTGCGCGATAATTTTGGTGTTGACCCGGATGCAGTGGATATGATTAAAACAGGTTGGGGTGGGGAAGAAAAAACGATTGCAGAAGTTGGCAGTGATACCGGATATTATGCATTGATAGATTTGATTTTAGATAACGATATTACCGACCCCGATATTTACGAACAAGTAACTAATGAAATTGATGTAGAAAACTGGGTCGATTATATTGCTACCGAAGTATTTACCGACCAAGAAGAATGGTTATATATTCTTGAAAATAATTTCCGTTTATTTCGTTCACATGCGCCGGATATTAAATGGCGATATATTTTGTGGGATTGCACCAATAGTCAGTTTTCATCAAATGCAAATACATTGCAAAATAGTCTGAATAACCCACAAAATAGCGTTTATGGCGATATGTTTAATGCATTGCTGGAAAATGAAACTTATCGCAATTATTTTATCAATCGCTTCGCCGATTTAATTAATTATTATTTCACCGAAGAGAATAATGATGCAATTGTAGCCGAATTAAAAGCAGAAATGGAAGGTGAGGTTACGGCGCAAAATATTCGATGGTCTACCGGTTCACTTGCTTCATGGAACAGCAATGTAAATCAACTGTATACTTTTTATGATAACAGAAATGCTAATCAGCGCAATCATATAAATTCTTATTTTGATTTGGACGGACAAGTCAATGTAACATTAGCTGTTAATCCTCCTGGTGCCGGTTATGTAAAAATTTCTACCATTGTTCCTGAAACATTGCCTTGGACAGGTGTTTACTTTAATGGCAATCCGGTTACGGTAACTGCAATTCCAAATCCGGGATTTGAATTTGTTGATTGGGACAGTAATCCGTTTATTGTTAATCCTGATTTAATTTCGTTTAATAATAATATTACATCTGCTACAACATTTACAGCAAATTTTACAGGAAGCAGTATTCCTAATCCAATTGTAATTTCGGAAGTTAATTACAATAGTGATTCATCATTTAATTCGGGCGATTGGGTTGAGTTATATAATAATTCCGATTCACCAATAAATATTAGTAGTTACCATTTAATTAATAAGTATTTCTATTCTGACTTTAGTATCCTAAATAATACTGTTATACCTGCACATGGCTATTTAGTTTTGGCTGAAGATGAAGTTATGTTTAATGCAAAATATCCAGGTGTTACCAATGTGGTTGGCGATTATAATTTTGCTTTGAGAAACGACAGTGATTATATTTTACTCACCGATTTTATTGGCGATACTGTTTCGCTGTTTCATTATTATGATGATCGTCCGTGGCCGTTTACTGCTGATGGTTATGGCAGAACAATGGAACTTACTGAAGCAGGTGTTAATCCAAGTTTACCGGGCTCATGGTTCGAAGGATGTATGGGTGGCTCACCGGGTGTTGATTATGCATTATGTTTTGAAAATCCGCTGGTAGATGAGATTAACTATAATTCTGCCGATTTTGCCGATGCCGGGGATTGGTTCGAAATTTATAATTATGGTATCGATGATGTTGATATGAGCAGCTGGATACTTAAAGATAAAATGGGTAATACATTTAAAGTGCCTGATGGAACAATACTTGCCGGTGGTGGATATTTAGTTTGCTACTCAGATGAAACAAAATTTAATTTGGCATTTCCTGATGTATTAAATAAAATTGGTCCGCTCGAATTTAACTATGATGGCAATGGTGATGTGATTTTAATTTATGATGATAATGGGATTATTTATCAAAGTGTTGGTTTTGATGATGCATCTCCATATCCGCTTTCACCTGATGGTGGTGGCACTGCATTGCAAGTTGTTGATGTAGCAGCGAATATCAATTTCGCATCTAACTGGATGGCAAGTTGCCCTGAAGGAACTCCCGGGGCTGAGTTTGTTTTACCATGTAATGTAAGTATAAACGATATCCAATTGAGTGGTCTAATAACAGTTTATCCAAATCCTGCTGATAATTACGTTGCAATTGAATTAACTGAGCAGGTTACAGGTCTTGTAATGCTGATGATGTATGATATCACCGGTAAAATTGTTTTACAAAAAGAATTTGAAAGCAATAACAATACTGTAGTACCTATTGCTGATTTAAACAGCGGTATGTATTACGTGAAAATTATTAATAATCAAATTGAGTTTTCGGGTTCGTTTGTGAAGGAGTAGTTTGTGGGATGTGTTTGGTTCCCCACCTTTTCAGCCTGCAGGTGCAAATTCCACTATATATATGTACGCAAAAGCCAAAAGTGATGAAGCGGTATATTTAATTGCTTCGTGTTTCTTTGGGCACCTTCGAGACTTCGTGGCTATCTAACAGTAGTTTGCCACGAAGTCTCGAAGGGGCTCGAAGGTACGCAAAGTCGGTTGGGCGTGTTTAGTTTAGGTTATTTATTTAATGCAGTACACTAAACTTGCTACTTTCAGTAATTCCGTTAAATGTTGATTGAATAAAATACATTCCACTTTCGAAATTGGCAACGTTGATGGAATAGTTATGGAACCCTGCCTGCAATTGAGTATTATCAATTGTAGTTAAAACACGTCCAAGCATATCAACAACAATTATTTGAGTGTTTGCTTCAGTTGTTAAATTAAAACTATATTCGAAATTTGCATCCGCAGGATTTGGAACAATTGTTATTTCATTTGATGCAACAACATTTTCGATACCTGTTACACCTGTTACTTTTAATGCTACTGATTTTTTAAATCCAATATCTTCAAAGCCATTCGAAATTAAATCGCCGTCAGCATCATATAATTTAAAATAACCTGTTCCGGTGATACCATCACCACCGTTGTCGAAGAAATTGAGTGTATAACATCCAATACCCGGAAGCGCGATATCTTCATCAAATACAACTTCATTTTTATCGGCATTGCTATACGGACCACCATCATAAATTTCGATGCCTGTTTCTTCATTAATCATACTCCAATGTGTTTGGGTTGGATAATTATCTGTTTTAATTTCAAGATGCACTACCATGCTTACATTATCTTCGTAAATAATATTTGCAGAGATATTATTATTGGTAGCATTATCATCAGTGGATGTAATTTGAATATCAATATCGGTATTGCTTTCAGTTAAGGTAATATCACCCAATGTAACTTCTGTAAATTCATAAATACCTAAGCTGCCTGTCCAATCGTACGATAATAATTCAGTTGCGCCATCAAATGCCTTAATGGTAAAAGATGTAAGTGTTTCGAATCCCATATTTTGAATTTCAACCGAAATTTCTGCATTAGAACATCCTGCAGTTGCGCCGGTATATTCAAAAATTGCAGGGTCATTATTTGATGTCGCAACAGCACAATCGCTGATGCTGCTATAAAGCACAGCCGTTGATGCTTGTCCAACCTCTTCGATAATACGATTTGGACAAACGCGATATATAGTCGGGAAATAACCAATTTCATAATCACCTACTACATCGTAGCTAGGGTCGCCGGCATGTGTTAATATCATCGGATAGGGTGTTCCACTTACCCAGTTACCCATAGTTCCTGCACCAATACCGTTCATTTGGTCGATAGTACTTCCGCCATCCGCCTCAATATAAAAAACCATTACTTCATTGGTTCCATCAGGTCCATAAGTATCATACAAGGCTTCAAGGTTACCACTGGTGTGGTAGCTCCAGCATGGACCGCACCAAACGGCTGAAAAGTCGAGGAATACACTTTTGCCTTCATTTAACAAGGAATAAAGATTCCATTGCACACCGTTTAAATCTGTTAGTGTCCAATCTTCGGCAATACTGCCGTCTTCCAACTGTGCATTAGCTTGTTGAGTTGTAAATCCTAAAGTTGCTATGGCAATTAGGGCATATTGGTATATTTTTTTCATCGGTAATGATTTGTTATCAAAGCTAACATTTTTTTTCGGACATAGGGTATGTTGAGGTAGGGCATAAAAAAGAGGCTGTCTCAAAAGGATAGCCTCTTTGTTATTGTACACACTTTCTTGTTGAGAACAAGTTATATCAACTGATCAAAAAAATCGACCTTAGTTTTATGGGAAAAAGGTCATCAAAAACGGGTGTAGTATTTAAA
>JANMLV010000120.1:0-6498 GCA_031372705.1 Bacteroidota bacterium
AACAGCAGCAACAAAAAAACTACCAACCGCCAACCAGAATCCAATTTTCATCTTTATTTCAACATTCAAGTCGATATTCAACTTTCCTCCACTTTCATTTTGCGCAGTTGTCATTTTCGATTGCAGGTCAATCATCATGGCTATTAAACATACAAACCCAATTACCGCTATAATTCCAATCAATTGATAATTATTGCGCATCTTTTTAAGCAAAAACAAAACAAGCCCTAATATGCCTGCAATAAATGCATTAAGTGCAAAAATATTCGGATCGCTACGCTCAACTTTTTTTTGCTCGACATTGTTTTCATTTGTGATATCAAAATCCTGTTCATATCCGCGAACTAATTCTATTCCCGTTATGGTATCTAACTGCTGACCATTACAATTAATTTCGGTAAACGTTAGCATAAACGCAAGCACCGCAATTAAGAATGTAAGTGGAGATATAAATGTATATTTTCTATAGGTCATTTTATTTAATTAATCATTCAACAACTTGAACAGTAGCAAAGTTAACAGCGTTTTTTACGCTGCCGTTATTAGCAATTATAATCTGACCTTTTTCACCGGTTTTTTTATTTTCCCAAATTTCAATGCCTTCGTATTTATCGCCACATCTGTTAGTTAATGTGCCGCCATTTAAAATTAATTTCCCTCCCGGTTTAATTATCACTTTTGCTTTTTCCGGTAACGAAACTTCGCATTTTATTTCTAATGTTGCGCCTTCTCTAATCTCTATATCACCCCACAAATCTTTTGCACCTTCCCATTTTGCTTGTTCGTATTTGTATATAATTACTCTTTCATAATCGTGATAATCGCACCAATAAGGAAGGGCAAATTTGCTTGTACCATCCTTTTCTTTCGAAAAAGTTGAATGCATTTTCCCAATCTGACAGGGCGTTACAGCGTGTTGACTCCAATTGTAATCCATCATGTTATTACTAATTACTCCCGCACATGGTCCTTCTTCTTTTTGCGACCAGCATCCGGGATTTTTCGGTGTGTCATCACAACCATCATCCCAATTCCATGTGTGTCCCAATCCGAAGCTATGTCCTAATTCGTGATTTAATAATTTTGATAAAAAGTCTACATCATGTGTAAATGGTGTGCCATCGTCGCGATATTTAACTGTTGTATATTGATAAAACATACTAAACAATTTGATGCTACCCACAAATGAAATACCTGAAAGTGTGGCATCACCGTAACCTGGTTTTCCAACGCTATCGGGCACATGTTCAATCAGGAAAATATTGATAATAGAATCTTCTCCGGTTTGATATTTAGTAATTACTGTTCTATCGCTTAGCGAAGTGCCACCTTTTTTTGCATTGCGATTCCAGAAGCAAAGTGAATCATCTTGATGAAAATAAATGGCATCCTGACCGGTAAGGCTATCTTTTTGTAATACAATTCGAATTTGTGTTGGCAGCACTTCAGTTGTATTATTCTCCGGCAGGTTCATCTTTTCATTGTTCGACCAGCGAATATTACTTTCATCTACCAACTTGCGACAAAATTCGCGACCTGCGGTTTCATTAAAACTTCCGGTGCCATCGCTGCGTTGCATGATATGAAAATTAACACGAACATACCTGATGGGTGTTGCATTATTGTGCCCCGGATCCGGAATATAACTCATTGGTTTTTTACACAGTGGGTCGGTTGGCGCAATCGATTGCTGTACCAAATCGGCCTCGCCCGCAAAGCGAACCAACATATTGTTGCATGAACTAATTGCAACTATTAGAATAATGACAAAAATCTGCTTCACTAGTTTCTTATTTACGTAATTTTGTGGCTCTAAAATACAAGATTAATAATGAAAAGATATTTAACGGTTATAACTGCCATTTTGTTGGTAACATTAACATCTTGCGATAAACGCGTGAGTGAAATTGAAGAGATAAATGAGTTAGCCTCCTCGGTTGACAGCATGATTCGCAGTGTTCCGGTATTAACTGTTGAGCAAAAAGTTAAAACAGAGGCGCTGATAGCCGAATATCTTGAGTTTACAAGGAATTATCCAAATGATACCTTATCTGCTAAATACCTGGTTGATGCAGCACTTTTATACAACGTTTTACCCGATTACAACAAAGAATTGGAGGTAATCGACAAATTGGTATTGCAATTCCCGAAATCGGCGTATGCACCTCAAGGCTTAGCTATTGCGGCAAGAGTTTGCGAAGATAACCTGCATAATTTAGATCGCGCAAAAGGCTATTTGCAGCAAATTCAGGATAATTACGGTGATAGTCCCTACGCAGTTAACATCGATTTACAAATTGAACATATTGGCGATACTGAAGGTTTGTTGCAAGCAATTATGGAGCGAACCGGTCAGCAGATGCCCGGCGCAATTGAAAATGATTCAATTGATGCTGTGAAATAAGGCTCTTCCGAGCAGTTTTTGTAATTCATCTCGGCGAATGTTTTGGTAAAGTCGGCCTTCGCGGGCATAACTCACTTCGCCATTTTCTTCAGAAACAATAATGCATGTAGCATCGCTCTGTTCGGTAATACCAACGCCACTTCTATGTCGCAAGCCAAGTTTTACCGGAATATCGGGATTGTCGGATAATGGTAAAACACATTTTGCCGATGCCACTTTATGCTCTGCAATAATGAGTGCACCATCGTGCAAAGGACTGTTTTTGAAGAATATACTCTCTATAATATCTTTAGTAATTGCTGCATTCACTGTTATACCGGTGTTTTGGTAAAAACGCAGCGTAGAGGTTTGGGGGATGACAATTAAGGCTCCGGTTTTTGATGCACTTAAAGTCATAATTGCCTCTGTTAGCTCATTTACTTCTTTGTGATTGTATTCGCCGGTTCTAATTTTCTTCAGACTAATTGCCTTCCAAAAATTTACTTTACTGAAATCGCTACTGCGACCAACGTATAATAAAAAACGACGAATTTCGGGCTGAAACACAATGAGCACGGCAATTACGCCAACATTAATAAAGGCGCCTAAAATTTCGCTCATCAATTTTAACTCGAAGGCTTCAGCTACTAAACTTAGTACATAAATTACCAGTAACCCAATAAAAATGGTAAAAGCTAAACTCCCGCGAACCAACCTGTAAAGCTGAAATAAAATGAATGCCACCAGTAAAATGTCTATTACATCTACGAATGTCAGGTCAATAAATCCCATGCTTATTTGCAATTGCATGCGGTAAATTTATAACATGAGGTTGATATTGCGAAATGTAAACGACAACAAATGCTATAGATGTTTGCTATAATTGTGCTTTACAATTAAACCCCAAACTGCGACAAATGATGATTCAAGTGTTTATACAGCATGTTATTCCATTCGGTGATATTCAATTTCCCGAACGACAAAGATTCTTTATTATCGAAAAATGCAGCGCCGTGTTGCTGAGTTTTAGTTATAAATTGGATGAGTCGGTTTTTTTCTGTTTCAAAAACGCGTTCATCAACAATTAGAAATGCAGGTGCTGTGGGAGAATTTTTTTTGTATTCGCCTTCACCTACTACAATTTTTTTAACAAAAGCCTTTAATACCAAACGCATAAAAAAGTTGGGTTTCGGGTGTTTGTTTTCATAAATCATTTCGTAGGTAACATTGCAATGTGCAAGCATTTGCGCAACATTCATTTTGCCCCAAGTTGCAGCGGTTTGAGGCGTTAACTGATTTATTCTAGCTATTATTTGTTCGGATACAGATTGCTCGAAAATGCTTGGTAATGCCATTATTTTATTTTTTTGCAAATATAACTTATTCAGTTAATTACGCCATTGTTTCCATGAGTTCAATTTCTATATCGGCAGGATATACACCCGGAAATAGGAGTGGAGCCACTGCAAGCGGATAACAGGCATAATACATCATGTGAATGCCTTCTTTTTGGGCTTTGAGCAATTGCATGTCAATTAAATCGTCGACAATTAATTTCAACGTTTTATCGGATGTTTCGGTAATACGCATGGCGTCGGGTTTACTTATTTTGCCTTTAAGAAAAACATCGATGAGAATAAATTTCGATTCAGTTCTCATTTTGCCGCGACTAACCATTAGGTCTGCAAAATTCTCGATGCGTTTCAACATTTTTTCAGTGTCGAAAATGCGGCTCATGAATTTCACTTGTTCGATAGCAGTATGTAAAAAGTAGGCACAGAAATCATATAGGTGTTTGTTCGACATTTGGCCTCTGCCGTCGTTGCCGTTTAAACGGGGCAAGGCAGCAGTTGCAATTTTTTCTTGATAACCTGCATGTGTGCGCGCAAAACCTCTTGAAATGCTCCATAAGCCATTGCCAAGCAATCCTTCTTGCAACAGTTGCGCATGATTGAGCAAGTGTATTAAATGTGGATGCGTTTCTTCAAACGGATAAATCCAAGCGAGGCGTTGATGGGATGCAGCCATGCCAATAATCCGTTTTATTTTCGATTTGTTGGATTTAGCTTGCGGGTCATACACATTTTCAAATTCACTCATAAAGAAGGGTAGGCTCCCAAAATATGGTGCCATGGTTTTGCCATGGTTTACATCTTTGGTGCGATAATCACCGGGATTTATTTCGATGCTCAGTCCGTTATTTTGTAAAAAAGTATACAATTGTTTGTGTACGTTACTCAGGAAGCTCGACGAAACAGGTATATCCTGTTGTTCAGGGTCTGTGAGCAAAGTGGTGATTTGCGCTGTGGCTTGCAGATGTGCCGCGAGTTCCAGCTGATTTGCTTTTACGTTTTTATCGGAGGAATAGGTGCCTTCAAGCAGCATTTTTACGGTGTTTGGATGCAGTGGTATATCGAGGAGTAACGACAAGTAATATGCGTCGGCAGTTTTTGTGAAATCGGCCAAAGCGGCTCTCGTTATTGGGTTTCCGGCTGATTGTAGGGCAGCAACTCTTTCAATGAGGTTTATTGCTAATGCGTCTAAGCTTCCGGATACGTCTTCCGGGAACATTGGCTCCATGGCATAGGGGGTCATGAGCAAATTTGATTGTTTCGACATAAAGGCAAAGATAGGTTGCCAAGTTAATTCCGTTGTATGGGATTTCTGTCAAAATCAACGTTATCAACCATTTTAGGTTGAATGTTGATTTCTTTTCCGATGGTAAATCCAGGTGATAATCCGTTAGATATTCCGATGTAGATTCCTATGGTAATTCCGATAGTAATTCCGAAGGTTATTCCGATGGTTATTCCGAAGGTGGAATTGACTCAGGAGTCTGATTTAGTGGGGGTTTTGTGGAAGGATTTAGTGTTGGAATTTGTGGAAATTCCGGAAGACTTGATATTAGGATTAACTAGGATATTTGTTTTTGGTATGTGCTTGGTTCACACAAAAAACGCAAAGGGAACCCACGCAAAGGCCCAAAATTAAGATGGAACTGAAGGTAGAAGCACTTATTTCAAAACCGTGGCTGTAGGGCGTTTACTATTGCTCGGGTTTCGGCGGCTTCTTTGATATCATGGACTCTTAGGATATCGGCGCCTTTGAGGAGGAGGATAGTGTTTAGGGCTGTTGTTCCGTTGAGGGCGTGTTCGGGGTTTACTTTAAGGAGCTTGCAAATCATGCTTTTTCGGGAGATGCCAACCAGAATTGGTTTGCCAATGAGTTTGAACTGTTCTAAGTTGGCGGCAAGCGCGTAATTATGTTCCAGGGTTTTGCCGAAACCGAAGCCGGGGTCTATAATGATATCGCTGAGGCCTTTTGATTCCAAGGTTTTTGTAGTTTGCAATAAGAAATCAAACACCTCCGTTGTTACGTGTTGATACGAAGGCTCAATTTGCATGTTTTGCGGCGTGCCTTGCATATGCATCAGCACATACGGCACACCTTTGCTTATGGCAACATCGATGATAGCCGTGTCTAAATTACCGGCCGAAACATCGTTGATCATTCCTGCGCCAGCAGCAATAGCAGCTTCAGCAACCACAGCATGAACAGTATCGACACTCAATTTTGCTGTTGGGAATTGCTTTTTTATGGCTTCGATGGCGGGAATTACACGGCTTAATTCTTCGTCGACAGGAACGCTTTCGGCACCCGGACGAGTGCTCATGCCACCAATATCGATTATGTCGGCACCCTCGTTTAACATGCGTTCGGTTTGCATTAAAATGGCATCGATTTTGAGGTATTTGCCACCATCAAAAAAAGAGTCGGGGGTCACATTTAGTATGCCCATTATAGCGGGTGTTGATAAATCGAGCATTTGATTGCCCATCCGCAGCATTTTGTTCGGGTAGAAATAAGTAGTTTTGTCCATCATTATTGCACGAAATTAATGAATACAACTGTGTCGAAAACAATTATACAATACGATAACGCCATTGCCGGCTGTCGCAACATTTTTATAAAGAAGGTGAAAGACTACGGCACGTCTTGGCGCATACTGCGTTTAGAGTCGCTTACGGATCAAATTTTTATTAAAGCCCAACGCATCAGAACCATTGAACAAAATGGTTCAAGCAAGGTGAATGAAGGCATTGAAGATGAGTTTC
>JANMLV010000176.1:0-9844 GCA_031372705.1 Bacteroidota bacterium
TTATAACTTGGAAGTAATGTTAATGCATTGCACCAATGTCAAACCTTGTCATCGGCCTCATTGCATTGCGCTAGTGCAGCTTACGACACTTTAGCTACGATAGCAAAAAAGTACCGATGCTTCGACTCGCCAAGCGGGCGCAGCGCTAGCACATAATAAACGCGATTAAATAAAACTCTCTTCGTTATCAAAATACCACTATCACTAAAAACACTGCTGGCGCCTCGTCTGCGCCCCGCGTTGTGTCGTTAGCTGCACTTGCACAATGCAATGCAGCCTTGATTTTTTGGTTCTTTTGTATCAAGACAAAAGAACAACAATTCCCATTCGGAGGAACTATTCTCAATTCCTTCCATGGTCATGCAAAATACCCCTATCTTTGCGGCAAAATGAAGAACCTGTTCCCAATGCTGATTGATTTGAGCACTCCTTATACGGAGCCGGTTATGATTTTCACGCTGGTGCTCCTCATTATTCTGATTTCACCTATTTTATTAAACAAACTCCGCATTCCATCAATAGTGGTTATGATTATCGCAGGAGTAATGATTGGTCCTAATGGGTTTCACTTGATAGAACGAGACGGCGCTATTGTGTTGTTTGGTACTGTAGGTTTGCTTTATATTATGTTTTTAGCAGGCTTAGAGATGGAAATGAATGGTTTTAGGAAAAACGCGAAATCGAGTGTGGTTTTTGGTTTACTCACTTTTGCGGTGCCATTTGTAATAGGTTTTAGTGTTTGTAAATATTTACTGCACCTCGAACTCATCCCTTCGTTGATTACAGCAAGTATGTTTTCGACGCAAACATTGGTTGCCTATCCTATCATCAACCGACTCGGAATTACTCGCAAACGTCCGGTTACCATTACTGTTGGTGGAACAATTATTACCGACACCCTTGTGCTTTTATTATTTTCGGTAATCACCAATTTTTCGATGGATAAAACCGATACGCTTTTTTGGGTGCGTTTAGGTGTTTCGATTATAATTTTCGCATTTATAGTTTTATACTTGTTTCCGATTATTGCGAAATGGTTTTTCCGCAAATTAGAAAACGAAGGTGGCTCGCAATATATATTTGTTTTAACCCTCGTATTTCTGGCTGCATTTCTATCGCAGCTTGCAGGTCTTGAACACATTATCGGCGCCTTTTTGGCAGGTATCAGTTTAAACAGATTAATTCCATTACAATCGACCCTCAAAAACAGAATTGTATTTGTAGGCAATAATATTTTTATTCCGTTTTTTCTGATAAACGTTGGTATGATTATCAACTTGCAAGTACTTTTTTCGGGAACATATGCCTTGTATATTGCCGGAGTTTTAGTGGTAATTGCTTTATCTACTAAATATTTAGCTGCATGGTTTACACAAAAAATATTCCGCTTTACAAAAATTGAACGCAATTTAATTTTCGGTTTAAGCACGGCGCATGCTGCTGCTACTCTTGCCATTATTTTAGTTGGTTACGACTTAGGTTTATTAGATGAAACTATTTTAAACGGAACCATTATCGTTATACTTGTAAGTTGTTTGGTGAGTTCGTTTGTAACCGAATCGGCAGGTAGAAAATACGTAGTTGCCGAAAGTGGTAAAATTGACACGGAACCCGAAATATTTGAACGCATTTTAGTGCCTGTGGGCAACCCTGAATCAGCACGAATTTTATTAGATTTTTCATTGCTAATTCGCAATCCAAAATCTAAGGAACCTATATATCCGCTTGCCGTAATTGAAGATGGTGAAAATACGCGGATGAAATTAATTGCCGGCAAAAAGAATTTAGAATCCGCTGCGGAGCACATTTCATCAGCAGACACTGCTGTTCAGATTTTAACACGGATTGATGTTAACGTTGCAGCCGGTATTTCAGGCGCCATTAAAGAACTCGGTATAACGGAAGTAGTTATGGGTTGGCATGAAAAACAAAGTACCAGCGATAAAATATTTGGTTCTGTATTGCACAAAATCATTCATTCAACGGACCAAATGTTGTGGGTGAGCAAAATTAATCATCCCCTCAATAATTTTAATCGCATCGCAATTCTAATGCCGCCGAATGCCGAATTTGAAAGTGGGTTTTTCAGATGGCTGGAAGGAATAAAACAGCTTTCGCATCAAATTGGTGCGCGTTGCATTTTTTGGGGAGAACGCAAAACCCTCGAATTAATTGATGCCGTTAACGATAAAAAATTAAAGCTCAATGCGGAATACAGTGAATTTACCGATTGGGACGATATCAAGAGCATCCCACAAAATTTAAAACCGAGCGATTTATTTATTGTAGTTAGTGCACGTCAAAAAAGCGTTTCCTACTTTTCATCCCTCGAGCAACTACCTGGTAAATTGAATAAATATTTTGATGCTCAAAGTTTCATTCTGTTATATCCATATCAAACCGATATGGGCTCAAACGATATGAATTTTCAATACAGCGTATTATCTCCATCTCCCTTTAAAGAAAACTTTGAACGCATTAATACAATAGGGAAAACGGTATACAAAGCATTTTCTTCAACCGGCGGAAAGAAGGAAAAATAAAAAATCCGTCAACAAGGACGGACTTTCAGGGTGAATGATGGGGCTCGAACCCACGACCCTCGGAACCACAAACCGATGCTCTAACCAACTGAGCTACAATCACCATTTTTAATTGGAAGCACAAAGTTAAGTCAAAATTTGTTGACTTAAAAATGAAAAGTTTGCCTTTACAGCAAAAAAATCAATTGCAGTTAAGGCAAACATTATAAGAATTATAAGTCGGTTAAACTTCTCCGTACCACTTACTCACTTGATTCCAGTCTATTACATTCCAGAAATCCGCGATATAATCGGCACGCTTGTTTTGATGTTTTAAGTAATAGGCATGCTCCCAAACGTCGATACCCAAAATTGGTTTACCGCGTTGTGCTGCAATGTCCATGATTGGACTATCTTGGTTTGGAGATGTAATTAACGATAAGGTATTTTCTTTATCCTTTACCAACCAAGCCCATCCTGACCCGAAAACGCCGGTCGCCGATTTTGCAAACTCAGCTTTAAAATTGTCCATTGAAGTCCATTTTGCCTCAATAGCTGTTTTTAATGCGGCTGAAGGCATAGTATTTTTAGCATTTGGCGACATTAATTTCCAGAAAAAGGTATGATTAAAGTGTCCACCACCGTGGTTTCTAATTGCAGAACGCACATTTTCAGGTGCCGAGCCAACGTTAGTAAGCAAATCCATCAGCGATTTACCTTTTAGTTCAGGTGCTTTTTCTATGGCTTCATTTAACTTAGTTACATAGGTTTGATGATGCTTACTATGGTGAATTTCCATTGTTTTGGCGTCAATAAAAGGCTCCAAAGCATCGTAGCCGTAACCTAACTTAGGCAATTCAAATGCACCGTCAACAGGAGGCATTTCCATTGTAAATGAAGTGTTTCCGGCATATAATTCGTTACCGGTTAAGCTTTTTAATACGCCAACACTAATGGCGGCAAGGGCTCCTTTCTTCAGGAAGTCGCGTCGAGAGTTTTTATTCATAGTTTAAAATTGATATTTATAAAGTAAAGTTTAAAGTTATAGCGAATAATGGAACCGGATACTATAAAGCTAACGTTTTGCCTGTGAACGAAGTTCAAAATTTTCGCAAACAGAATAATTACCTTTACAAATATTACACATGCAAAAAGCGTACGAGAAAATAAATTTACAGGTTGAGGGGATGACTTGCGCCAACTGTGCGTTAGGCATAACGAAGCTTTTGGAGCAAAAAGGCCAACATGGCGTTTATGTAAATTTCGCCACAGGCGAGGTTCAATTCGATAAAACCGAGCAGCAACAACTAGAGCAGTTGGTTGCCGGCATTGAAGGGCTGGGATATCAAGTACTTAGTGAGCAAGCCCATGCAGCAACCGAAAAATCGAAGTGGACCACTACCGAAAAAATATTTTTCTTCACCCTGCCTTTTACCGGTTTACTTTTGATGGCGATGATTCCGGGATTATCGTTTTTGCATAATCCGCAAGTTCAATTATTGCTATGTTTACCTGTTTATTTAATTGGCGTTTACCATTTTGGCAAGAGTGCTTGGGGCTCAATAAAATCGGGTGTAATGAACATGGATGTGCTCATTTTCACCGGCACAACTGCTGCATTTGGTTATAGTTTATATGGTTACATCCAAAATGCCGGCATGCAATTTATGTTTTTTGAAACTGCAGCCAGCATTGTTACTTTAGTATTACTCGGAAATGTTATTGAACATCGCAGTGTTAAACAAACAACTACTGCCATTGCCGCATTAAAAAAATTGCAACCCCAAACGGCTAAAAGGGTAATTTTTGATTTAATGTCGGGTACCGACCAAATTGATGAAATTCCTGCAGCGCAATTGGTGAAAAATGATGTCGTATTAATTAATACGGGTGATCAAATTCCTGCTGATGGTATAGTGTTGCAAGGAAATGCATATATAGATGAATCGATGCTTACCGGCGAAAGTGTTCCTGTTTACAAACAAAAAAATGATGTTGTATCGGGCGGAACTATAAACACTAATGGCATAATAAAATGTAAGATTACTGCAACAGCAGGCCACACCACTTTAGATGCTATAATTGAATTAGTAAAACAAGCACAAACCGAAAAGCCACCGGTGCAGCGATTGGCAGATAAAATAAGTGCCATTTTTGTTCCGGTAGTTTTAACACTCGCATTGATAACATTTTTAGGCTCATGGCTAATTTTTAATATTACAATGCAAACAGCATTGCTAAACAGTATTGCGGTTTTGGTAATAGCTTGTCCTTGTGCAATGGGACTTGCAACTCCAACGGCAATAATGGTAGGACTTGGGCGCGCAGCACGCAATGGCGTTTTAATTAAAGGTGCTACCACTGCCGAACAATTTGCTAAAACCAAAGTGGTGGTATTCGATAAAACCGGTACATTAACTACGGGCGAATTTAAAGTGGATAATTTGCAACTGTTTAATGAAAATGAAGCTACAGTATCAGGTTTAATACATACGCTAGAGCAACACAGTTCCCACCCTATTGCCTTATCGCTTGTAAAACAATTTGAACCAAATAAAAATATTGAATTAAGTGATATACTTGAAATAAAAGGCAGTGGCATGAAAGGCAAAGACTCAGCCGGAAATATTTACACACTTGAAGCTGCATTAAATTCAAATTTCGATTTAGTATTAACAAAAAACAATGTGTTGATTGCAGGTTTCAATATTACAGATGAAATTAAACCATATGCCCTGGATGCAATTCAATATTTTAAATCTCGAGGCATCACGCCGGTTTTATTAAGCGGCGATAATAACAATAAAGTAGAAAGTGTAGCTCATGCATTAGGTATAACTACTTACTATGGTCAATGCAAACCGGATAAAAAATTAAGTATCATTAAGGCTTTAAAAACAAAAGGAATTGTAGCAATGGTTGGCGATGGCATAAATGACTCGCCCGCCTTAGAAACAGCCGATATAGGCATATCAATGAGTAATGCCACACAAATTGCCATCAACTCGGCACAGATTATTTTACTTAACGGTCAATTAGATAAATTAGCAATGGCACATCAATTAAGTGTGCAAACATTAAAAACCATAAAGCAAAATTTATTTTGGGCATTTTTTTATAATGTTATTGCAATTCCAATTGCAGCAGTCGGATTATTGAGCCCGATGATTGCAGCTTTGTCGATGGCATTTTCTGATGTATTTGTAATTGGCAATTCTATTCTGCTTAAAACAAAAAAAATAAGGTAGCCTGTGGCCGATTTGCGCAAAAACATATCTTCCACAACTGCGATTCAAATTTTCCAAATCGCACGGTATGCTACACTGCTGTTGTGTTCTATCTTATTAACCAAGAGTGCAATTGGCGTTGAGGTAATCGGGCATTACGAAACATTTATTTTGATTTCAGGCACGCTTAGTTTTTTTTGGGTGAACGGATTAACGCATACCTTTTTATCTACTTATAATAATAATGCAGATAAGCAAAAGGTAATTGGACAAACAGCCATTTTACTTATCGGACTTTCAATACTTATAGCATTATTCATATTATTGCTGCGAGAACCGCTTGTACAATTATTCTCATTCGACGACACCGGGAATGTATTTTATTTATTATTAGCTTATTTTATTTTTAACAATTCTGCATTTTTATTAGATTATATTTTACTTGCCAAAGGCAACACCAAAGGCCTTTTGTGGCTAGGCGCATATCATGTAATTTTTCAAACGGCATTAGTGGTATTGCCTGCATTTTTTTACGGAAATTTTGATGCAATTATTACCGGATTGCTGATATTTATTGGTATTAAATTCCTTATAACGCTTTATATTTTATTCAATAACAGCAATATTAAGCCTGATTTCGCATTTATTGGCATGTATCTCAAAAAGGCATCGCCGCTTATTATTTCATTTTTTCTTGGTGGCATGTCTATTTACGTTGATGGTATAATTGTAAATAATTATTACGACAAGGCAACGTTCGCGCTTTATCAATATGGTGCACGTGAATTTCCAATTTCGCTGCTATTAGCCAATGCGTTGAGTGCCGCAATGATTTTACAAATCGGGAAAAATATTAATGCAGTTTCATTAGTTAAAGCAGAATCGCTAAAATTAATGCATCGCTTATTTCCGCTGTGTATTTTATTAATAATGTTGAGTCAATGGTTGTATCCGTTGATATTTAATCCTGCGTTTAGTGATAGTTATTTATTCTTCAATATCTATATGTTATTGTTGGTGCCACGCTTAATTTTTCCACATTCAATTTTACTTGGCCTTGGGGAAAACAAATCAATTATGTCGGCATCGGCAATTGAATTTGTGTTGAATATTGTTGCCAGTCTCATCTTTTTGCAGCTCTTTGGCATTCAGGGAATTGCCTACGGAACAGTGCTGGCATTTGTAACCAATAAACTGATTTTGCTCTATCAGCTCAAGCGAAAAGGCATCCAACCGCAAACCTATATTCCTGTAAAAGCGCTTACTGTATATAGTATAGGACTTGTTGTAGTGTTTGTGGTATTTACTTATTTTGTGCAGGTATAGGCAGCCTCAACCCTTTGTTACCGAGGCTTTAAACCTTTGTATGAATTAAATCCTAAATTTGTGTCATAAATTCAATTAATGCACCACGGAATAGCATTTCAAAGTCTGATACCTATTAGAGCAAAGCCCGATCACGCATCGGAGCAAACAACGCAATTACTGTTTGGCGAATTATATCAAGTGTTTGAACAAAAAGAGAATTGGTTTCGCATAAAATCGGGATTCGATAAGTATGAAGGATGGATGCACGAGAAACAACATTATGCATTAACGGCCGCAGATGCGGAGAAATTAAGCAAAGCACCGAAATCGGTAGCCGCAGAATTAGTACAAACGGTAACTAACAACGATAAGAGTTTCCCCATTTTGATGGGTAGTACGTTGTACGATTTCGATGGCATGAATTTTAAAATCGGGAAAGAAAAATTTGTTTATAGCGGACAAGCAATTAATGAGAATACCGGATTATTAAATACGGAGCATATTCGAAAATTCGCTATGAAATTATTACATGCACCTTATCAATGGGGAGGTAGAAGTCCATTTGGAATTGACTGTTCCGGATTAACTCAATTGGTATTTAAATTATATGGCATTGACTTACCACGCGATGCCTATCAGCAAGCAGAATCAGGAAGAACATTAAATTTTATAACCGAAGCGCGAGAAGGTGATTTAGCTTTTTTTGATAACGATGACGATAAAATAACGCATACCGGCATTATTTTGAGTAATGATCAAATTATACATTCATCGGGCGAAGTGCGCATTGATATGATTGACCATTATGGCATTTATAATAAATCGTTAAAAAAATATACGCATAAACTCCGCATTATTAAACGTGTGATATGATTATTCCTACTCCACAGGATTTACAGGCTTTAGATGAAGCAACTATTAAGGCGCAGCATATTAGAAGTCAGGACCTGATGGAACGCGCTGCCTTAACAGTTTCTAATTATTTACTGCATTATAATCCCCAATTTGAATCATTTGCTATTTATTGCGGAGTAGGCAATAATGGCGGTGATGGATTATGCATTGCGCGACATTTATTGCAAGCCGGTAAAACGGTTAGCTTATTCATTTGTGGCAATACAGCAAAATGCAGCACCGATTTCAATATTAATTATAATAGATTGCAGCAACAATTTCCGAATGTAATACATCACTTAAGTGAAACAATTGCTTTAGCTGATAACGTTTGTGATTGTGTTATTGATGCCTTAGTAGGAACAGGTCTTTCTAAACCGATTACAGGATTTATGGCAACGGTTATCGACCATATCAATTATACAGATGCCATTATACTTGCCATTGATATTCCTTCGGGATTGCATGCAGAAAAACAAATTGAAGGAGCAATAATTCAGGCAGATATTACACTTACTTTTGAGTATCCGAAACAAGCATTTTTTTCCCCTGAAAATAAAAAATTTGTTGGCGAATGGATGATTAATTCAATTGATTTAATTGAGCCTACTGATATAAATATTGCCTCCAATTATCACTATATTACAGCATCAGATATTTCGGAAAACCTGCAACTTAGACCAACCTTTGCGCATAAAGGCACTGTTGGAAGTGCCTTAATTATTGGTGGCGGAAATAACATGCAAGGTGCGGTAGAACTGAGTGGCATGGCTTGTTTGCGGGCAGGAGCCGGATTAGTTACCACAACAGCCGACACCATTGCATTTGAAAATCCGGAGTTAATGCATATCAGTTTTAATAAAGTAGAATCAATTGTCAACGATAAAAATTATAAGGCAATTGGTATTGGTCCGGGTTTAGGAGTTAATGATGCATCAAAAAAAATACTAACTCAATTAATTAATAATTCACTTTTGCCAATTGTAATTGATGCTGACGCTTTAAATATTATTGCAGCAGACAAGGCATTATTGGATTTGCTGCCAAAGCAATCCATTTTAACACCACATCCAAAAGAATTTGAACGATTATTTGGCAGTTATTCGAAGTGGGATGAATTAACGATGTTGATGCAAAAACATGCCAAACAATATCAAATTTATATTTTATATAAACGCGCTTACACAATAATTGCAACACCCGATGGAGAAATATTTTTTAATTCGACGGGCAATGCAGGAATGGCAACCGCAGGAAGCGGTGATGTGTTAACCGGTATTATTACATCGCTGTTAGCACAAGGTTTTTCGCCACAAGATGCTTGTATTACAGGTGTTTATATGCATGGTTTGGCAGGCGATATCGCAATGGAAAAAGCAGGTGGTTTAAATTTAGTAGCAAATGATATTATTGGAGCAATTCCGGCTGCGCAAGCATTATTAAAAAGCTAATAAAACAACTTTCTAATTTTAGGTAGCAGCTTGATATAAAATTCATATTCAAGCATGTGCATTTTTTATAAACTATATTCAATAATTAATATCTTCAACCCATGAGAATAGTGGTATTAACCGGAGCCGGAATTAGCGCAGAAAGTGGCATTCCAACTTTTAGAGGTGCAGGCGGAATATGGGAAGGTTATAGGATTGAAGATGTAGCAACCCCGGAGGGCTGGAGCAAAAACAAAGCTTTGGTTTTAGATTTTTACAATCAGCGAAGACGACAACTATTGCAATGCGAGCCAAACGATGCGCATAAATTATTAGTCACTTTAGAAGAGAAATACAAGGACATCGTCAATAACGAACAGATCGATCAGTATTGTCATCTTATGTACGCTATTCTTAGCGTATGCAAAGAAAAATATTCTCATATTTTTGGTACTTATAATAA
>JANMLV010000180.1:0-12858 GCA_031372705.1 Bacteroidota bacterium
GGTTAAGAAAAAGGGTAAGATTATATTACATATGGTATGCTGTTAGTAGGAAAGAATCGGCCAATGGATGCTATTTACAATTATGGCTTTAACAGTCAAGAAATGGATAATGAAATTTACGGAAATGGCAATTTAAATACCGATGAATTTTGGGAGTATGGCCAATAAGCAGAATTTAAAGCACAGCCCTTGTGATACTAAATGATATTTTACCTAATAACATAAGTATACTGGAATCGATCCTTATGATTATGATATTCACGGATTTCCGTTAAAGGTATTTGGACAAGGGAAACTAAATCAATGAGAACATGCATACGAAAAATTATTATCCTCAGGGAATTATACTGCTAGTATTTGTTTTAGCATTTATTTCATGTAAAATGTCTTCAGTAGCAAGGCTACGAGGAGATAAAGACTTAGGAAATGGATACTATTTATTTGAAGACGGGCCCTTCACAAGTATCGTGTACAACAATTCAAAACAATACAAAAGTACAGGTTTAGAAGTAATACCATTTGAAGTTACAAAAACTGAGGTTATAAATAACTTGGTTTTAGCAATTAGACTCAACGAGGATAATACAGTAAAAAGTTATTGGATTATTGATAAAAGCATTCCAATAGATATCAATAAATGTAATGACCAAAATAGCTGCGACAGTGTTCTAAGGTCCAATGTAATTGGTCCTGTCGATTCAATTGCTTTTTACACTGAAATCGCAAATAGAAATTTAATTCTTAATGGTTTTGAAAAATAATCTGCTGATGCATTCTCTTAAATTATTTTATTTAAAAAATTGTCCCTTCAACTCCACCTTCAAAATAAAAGCAGAAAGCAGATCTTTTAAGGTCTCTTTCTGCTTTTGATTTAGGGATTGAGTTTGATTAAAAAGTGAAGCCAGTTCGCGATCGTTTATGGTCGGGTAAATATTATTTTTCCATAAACAAGTGTATCAATAGAAACCTCCAACGCCTCCATCATGCGCTGCACAACTTCACTGGAAGGCTGAACAATATCACGCTCGGTGGTGGGTGATTTTACAATTGTGGTTTGGTTGAATAATTGAGATGAAGACTTGCGAATGATGTGCAGAGGCGAATGCAGTCCGCAAGGAGCCGCAGCAAATTCGGGCTAGGGATTGCAATGGAAAGCCCGGAGACGAGGAACGAGTCGAGGACTTGCAATGGAAAGCCCGACACGGCGCGTTAATTGCAATAAGAATTGAGGATTTTAATTGCCGTGTAGCCCCCGGATAAATTACTTTTTTCTAAACTCTCTGATAACGATGGGTAAAAAAGCTAAATCGTCTACAAAATAGCGTTTAAACAAGCGGCCGGGTTCTTGGGTGAAGCGGTAGAACCATTCCATGCCGATTTTTTGCCAGAATTTGGGTGCGCGTTTTTTGATGTTGAGGTAGAATTCGTATGAAGCGCCAAGCAATAAAAACAATGGCATTTTTTGCGGGTTTGCGGTATTTGCGTTTTGTTGGTTGATGTGATTAATGAGTCCTAACGCAATATGATTTTGTTTTGGAAAACGAATGCCAAGAAATACATACTCCGGTTGAAAGGCTGTAAAATGCGGAATACAATCGTTTATAACTGTTTGAAGTTCCGCAGTATTTTCTACATCAAAAAATGGAGGAACGTAATAAATCATGTTTGCATATTCTTTTTTGAGCAGTTCGCCAACTTGCTCATTTGGTGCAATTACCATGATGCGTTTGTTGTTGCGTATGAGCTCTTTCCACAATAACGGAAAAAGTTCAGAGCCCGGTAAACGCCTTTGTAAGGTTCGGTTTTTTGGCAACACCTTACTTACCCAAATAATTGGTTGCCCGTCGGGGATGATGTAAAAACTGCGTTTGAGGATTGCGGATAGGTCAGTATATTTTTTTTCGTTGAGCTTAACAACATCATCTACGTTTGGTGTAAAAAGCAAAGGCAATTTATCACTTGCAGGGTCATACTCATTTTGGAAGTTTACCATTGATGCAATAGTTGCATCGAAATTGGAATCATTAATAAAATCGAGGTCGAATATGCGCGTTCGGTGGAGCATGCTTAATTACTTTTGCTTCTGATGTAATCGATCATGTCTTTTATTGTTTGCTCGAGCGTGTATTTTTGCTCCCAGCCGGTATCGCGTTTGAGTTTTGATGAGTCGCCATAAATGATTGGCTCATCGGTTGGACGCAACAATTTCGGGTCTACTTCGGTTGGCAATTTGATGCCCATATAGTTTTCGATGATGGGAACAATTTCGTTAATTTCATACACTTTATTGCCTGAAATATTGTAAACATCGCCCCAAGTGCCTTTATCGCTGAGCAACATCAGTGCGCTCACTAAATCGCGTACGTCGGTAATTGCGCGCTTCGTTTTGAGATTTCCTACAGTTAAAACTGTCGCCTTTTTTTGTTCGATGGCAACGGCGCGGTGGGTGAAATCGGCAACCACATCGTTGGTTTTACGTGGACCGGTTGTATTAAAAATGCGCGCGCGAATGGAGCGAATTTTGTCGTTTTGAAAATATTGAAAAGAGAGCAAATCTTGCCCTACTTTACTTACGCCATATGGATGCAATGGCAATAATGTGGTGTCTTCTTTTACCGGTGTATTTTCGGGTGTAAGCGATGCGCCATATTCTGCACTAGAACAGGCTACAACCACAACCGGGTCGTAAGTTGTGTCTTGCTTGCGCGCAGATTTAATTGCTTCAAATACGTTGATAGTGCCGTTTACATTGGTATCCATTGTTTCTTGCGGGCGATGCCACGAAACTGTGGGATAACTTTGTGCTGCAAGATGGAATATTTTGTCCGGCTTATGGGTTGTTATAATATCGTGAACGGCCTGATAATAGCGCACATCGCACTCAATTAGAGTGGCTTTTCCGGCAATATCGCTAAGGTCGGTTGTAGGCTTGTAAAATGTGCCGACAATTTGACGTTCACCTTGAGCGTGATAGATGTCTATCATATGGGAACCTACCATACCGCAGGCGCCTGTGATTAGGATTTTCATTCAATTTTTTTGCAAATATCGTGAAAAAGAGGCGTTGATTTAAGGGAATAGATAGAATGCTAAAGAATTATTTTTGGTATGACCCCTGAAATTGCTTTTGCAATAGTGCTCAGATTCTTGGGCAGCATTGAATAAAGCATGCAGTTTATGCAATTAATTTGATTATAAATTTTCTAAATTAATTAACTGCTTTATTTTCGATTTTTTATACCATGAGGGTGAAAGTCCCGTTGTTTTTTTAAATTGATTGGATAAGTGGCAAACGCTGCTATAATGGAGTTTGTAAGCAATTTCTGTAAGTGATAGTTCATTGTATAAAAGCAACTCTTTTACTCTTTCAATTTTGTTTAAAATGATGAAATGTTCAATAGTTGTGCCTATTACTTTAGAAAAAAGATTTGAAAGGTAGGTATAATCATAATGCATTTTATTGCTCAAATATTCAGAAAAATTAGTTTGTGGGAGATTTTCATTTATATGTATCATTTCACCAATTACATTCTTTACTTTTTCAATAAGTATTTCTTTCTTGTCATCCATTAGCACGAGTCCAAATCTTGACAAAGCAATTTTCAAGGTTTGGCGTTTTTTGAGCGAGAGTTTCTTTGTTAAATCCACTTCTCCTAATGCTAATCTTTCATAGTGGATATTGCTATTATCTAATTCGGATTTTACGAAGAGCTTACATCGAACACTTACCATGTTTTTAATAAGTAAATGCATTTGTGTAATTTAAATTTAACATAACAAAATTGCTACCTATTATTTTTAATACAATAACATAAAAGTGATGCAGTAAATATTTTTTCAAGTATAGCTTTTAATCTACACTATCATCGTCATCTGTTTCATCATCATCTTCCTCAAGATCATTATGGTTATCGCCACCTATACTGTAATAGTTATTTTCTTCATCTTCACTGCCGATTTCTTCATCCAAATCATCAAGTTCTGCTCCGGGTATATCAAGATCGGTATCAAAATTCGGTTCGTCGTCAAGTAATTGATTTTCTTCACTCAACTCAAGTTCTTTAACCTCTTCTTCGGTATCAATTTCATCGTCATCTTCTATTTCATCATCTATCTCCGGAAAGTCATTTTCATTGTTTGCATTTCTGGTGGTATCTTCAGTGTTATTTTCAACTTCATTGTTGGCGTTATTTCTTGGCCATTCAATTTTTTCTTTTATTGTTTTCATAAACGGAATTTTATATTACTTTTAAATAATTTTCACAGGTCAAAACTCACCAACATACCATTATTTCCTTTATACAATTAAGGCAAATAGTTACATAGTTTACAGATGAAGAAATAATAAATATGTGCGAAATTGTGACAACCTAAATCAATGTCACAATTTGGCCAATTATTAACATAAATTAATGAATTTATTAATCAAAAAAGAAAGGTAGCTTCGGTAGTTAACCGCTCATAGCGAGCTTTTGCAGTCGGACCATCCGGATGAACTATGTTTTAGTCGGTGGAGCAATGCTCGCAATGCACCTAAGTAAATATCTTGTTTATTTCATAAACTTATGGTAAGGGGAATCAACCGGAAAGTCACCGCAGAAGGTCTGCTGTATTGAGTATCTATAACACAATAGCCCTTTTAAATAACAATAAACTAACTTAATTTGCTGCATCTTGTAGTTGGAAAGTGCAGATGTTGCAGCATTACAAGTGAAAATATGCATTCAAATTTCGAATACTAAGCTTGTGATATACTAAAAGCTTGCCCAAAATAGTACTTTTACTTGCAGCCATTAAGTCTTAGCCGTTGCCTAATGGAAAAGACCGGTCGATATAATTGTATACTTTATTAACGAAACACAGCTTTTACCTTATTTCCCGTTTATCTCAATAGTAGCAGCATTATTTTGCTCCGCTTTATTAATTCTATATTTAAAACTCACCATAAAATATCTACCAATAGAATTACTTTGCTGTTGCATTAAATAATTATATGCTCCAGATTGTGTAATACCTTTATTTTTATCCAATATGTCATTTGCTTTTAATGTTATGGTTCCTCTGTTGGATTTAAGGATATAGCGTGAGATTTCTGCACTCAATAACGGCACTATGGTACTTTCTGCAAAACCGGTAACAGTATATTCACTTACATTACCATTAAATGCAATACGCCATAAACTATCCGGCGTAACACTCAAATTAAGGTAAAGGGAGTTGGTCACGTAATTAGCTTGCTGACCTGTTTCTATGCTATAATCTGTTTGGGTAAATTTAATGGAACCTCCGAGTTGGATATCAAAATAATCCTTTTTCCGATTATCAAAGTTCAAATCAGCTTTATGTGTAAACGCATCGATAATATTCTCTTCGTTGTTTACATAATTGATACCATGCTCATATCTTTCGGATAAGTCGAGATTGACATTTATTTTCAATGGTCTAATGGGTGTACTAAAATCAACACCTACGTAACCGGAAACATCATTTTTTACGTTCACAAATGTATATGCTTCGGTTAAATCCGGATTAATTGTTTTTGCGAAATTGATTTTATTTTGAATATAAGTTATTTGTGCCCTTGTAAATACACTTGTGAACGAAAACTGATCGAATATCATGAAATGTGCGTTAAAATCATGCATATACTCAGGTTGCAAATTGGGGTTGCCTGTAAATACCGACAAAGGATTAATATCGTCTGAAACCGGCAACAATTGCGATGCGGTTGGTGTATTTACCGATGCATTGTAATTAAGTGCCATTCTGCGTCCTGCTTTAAATTCTTTTTCATAAAACACTTCGGGCAAAAAGTAGAGTTGCGATTGGTTGGCATAACTGCTATCGAAAACACTTTGCTGCATGGTTAAATACTCAGCACCCAATCCAAATTTAAACTGCGTAGATTTTGTATTCCTTTTGAGCGACAACCGTGGTTGCACATAATAATTATTTCTATTAAAATCGGGGCTTAACGAATCTATTTCAAAATCGCCTTCTAATAAATTACCTCTGCTGCGACTCAATAATTCGTCGGTTAAACCCACTTCAACTATAGGTTCCAGATATAAACTTTTTCCAATTTTAAACAATGAAATAAACGATAAATTGGCATTCAAATTATTATTGGTTTCATCTTGAAATGCATTGTCGTGCACATCAAAACCGGTGCCAAAGTATTGTGTTAAATTGTCCCATGTTGCTTCATTAATTGTTTGTTCTATATCTGCAGCTCCGGCAATTTTAATATACTTGAGATTACCTGTATACTTATGAATATAACTCAAATTAACATTACCGGTCATGTTGTTCGACTGATTGCTGCTTGCAGATGTCAGTGCATTTGTTAAAATATCGGCAAGATAATTGGCTGTATAACCACTGCTATTACTTTTACCATAATTTAATGATAACCCTCCGTTTCCAAAAACACTTTGCATAGAATCGGGCCTATTGCGAAAACTGAAATTTAATCGGTGATAATAATTCTCGGTCGTAGATTCATTGTTTTCATCACTCGTGAAATTAAATCCCGGCGTATAATTTTCGGTATGAATATCATTGGTTAAATATTTTTCATACCCATTTCCAAGATAGCTGATATTAAATCTATTGCCCGGAACGGCTTCATGTGTGTAATTGGCTCCGGCGCCGCCGCTCGTAATCAGGCCATCAATATTTTGGCCGAAATCTACAGGAAGGTCGTCAGTATTTTCAATTCTAAATCCACCACCCCGCATCATACTCCCAATGCCGCCATTAAAATCGATATAATCACTAAAACTGAATCCGAACTGATTGATATTATTTAACATGCCCAAAAATGCAATCTGGTCTGCTTTTGTAAAGCGATATACTTTTGCATTGCCTTGGTATTTTTCTGAAGTCCCAACGCCGGCTTTTGCATCGCCAAGCCACATGCTTTTTTTGCCTTCCTTCAATACTAGGTTTATTGTTTTACTTTGTGAACCATCCTCAATTCCGGTGAACTCCACTTCATCAGATGATTTATCATATACTTGCACTTTTTCAATGGCATCGGCAGGTAAATTTTTAGTAGCTACAGTTGGGTCGTTGCTGAAAAATTCTTTTCCGTCGACTAATACCTTTTGAACATCTTCACCTTGTGCTTTAATATTTCCTGATTGGTCTACTTCTATACCAGGTAATTTTTTTAATAAATCTTCTGCAGAAGCATCAGGATGTGTTTTATAGGAGTTGGCATTATATTGAATGGTATCGCCATTAATTTGAATTGGAATACGTTCTGCAGCAATATTAACTGCATCTAATCCAATTGTGGCAGTTCGCAAAATAAATATTCCCAAATTGCTGTTTGCTTGCGGAAACGACATAATAGTATCGTAGGTATCGTAGCCTATGAATGAAATTTGCAAGATGTAATTGCCAAGAGCAATACCTTTTATTTCGAAGCTGCCGGTTTCACCTGTAAATCCGAAATTCAGCAAAGTTGAATCTACAGGCTTTAACAATGCCACTGTGCCAAACGCAACAGGAGCGGCTTTGTCATCGAGCACTACCCCGCTAATGGTATGCTGCGCAAACAATTGCGATGCTAACAAACACAATACTATTAATAGGATATTTCTCAACATAAAAACGTATTTAATCATTCTCAATTTTAATTACCACACCCGGGCGACCGCCATCAACGCCCATCTCTTTCAATTTTTCTTCAACTATTTTGTTGTATTCCTCTTCCGTAACTTTTTTTCCGTCTTTAGGCTTCGTTATTAATTTTTCATCAACGGTTTTAACAATTGATGTAGCGGTAATTATTTGGTCACCATTATTAATATTTACTTCCAAAATCAATCCGGGTAAACCAACATAATTAAACGGCCCTATTGCTACCGGAATAGCCGGTGTAAACCATGCGGTAATTGATTTGGTAGTATCTGCTTTTGTAGCTTCAGAACATGGATAATTTAAAATCATTTTTTGCTTGCCTGTCAATTTCCAACCGTCGGCAACTATTTCATTTTCGATTAAAAACTTGCGCTGCATAAATTCGCGTTGTTGTATCATTTTTTTATTGGCGATGTCGCAATAAATTTTATTATCAGGTGGTGCCATTTGGATAAATACACGACCTCCATCTTCTGATTCGCGGTCGATATTCATATTATCGGTTCCGGCAGTATCGTTTTGATATAGTGATGCCGCTTCCGTAAAAAACAAAGTAGTTTTATTGGTATGCTCAGTAGGCAAGCCCGGTGGCGGAGGCATATCACCATCAAAATGTAAGTCAAGTTTGCGCACTTCCTGATACTGAACAGTTCCTGCTTGCTGGGCCAAGCCAACGCATGCTGCCATTAAGGCAAAAGATAGCATATAGATTTTTTTCATTGTAATTATTTTAATGCAAAAGTAAACCTCTCCGCAAGCAAAGAGGTTAACCCATCCCCAATTTAGGTTAATTAAGGTTAAGCGGTAATTTTAACAATATTGAATAGTATATTTTTGTATCAAATTACAATGAAGCAAAACAAAACAACAGGAATTATTGCACTCATGGTAGCGGGAGGACTGCTCCTATCGTTGTTTATTGGCAGATGGTTACAAACTGAATATACCTCTGCTAAAATGGAATTAAGCAAAGATTTATTTGAGCAATTTATGGATGCCAACAGGCGATTAACGGATTCATTAATAGCCAATAAATTTATTACACCGATACTAAACGATACATCAGGTTTTAAAATAAATACCGTTGCCAGGCGCGAAATTGACCACAACGGCGATTCTATTCGCATAATTACATCCACTGCATTCGGCGATTCAATGCCTGCCACAATTCAATTGGAAGGCATGGATGAAAATATGCACAATGAAAGTTTCGACATTAAATTTACAACCGATTCAAACTACAGGCTTGTTCAGGGTGTCCGATTATTTATCAGCGAAATGAGCAGTAAAGCAGGTGAACCCGGATTTTTCTCCGGCATGATGAGTCCTTCAGATACCGTATTATTACAAGCCTATTTTGCAGCTAATTTAGATAGCAACAAATTTGATGTTAAACCGGTTTGGGTTTCAGGTAGAAATGAAAAATCGTTTCCACCACCTATGTTTTATTATCAAAGCAAATTAATGACAGCTCCGTACGGTGTTGAAATTCAAGCATACAATGCATTTATTTTAAAAGGAATGGTACCCGAATTTATTTCCGGTTGTTTATTGTTATTGGTCATTACTTTTGCATTTATTTTCTCCTATCGTAACATACGCAACCAAATGCGGTTGGCAGTTTTAAAGGATGATTTAATCAGCAATATTTCGCATGAACTTAAAACGCCCGTTGCTACAGTGAAAGTAGCGATAGAAGCCATGCAGCAAATGGATCCGAACACACAAAAAGATAAAATGCACAATTATTTAGGTATGGCTGCGCAAGAAATTTCGCGACTTGATTTATTAGTTAATAAAGTGATGAACAGTATTTTGCTCGACAATGGCAAACAAATTTTTCAATCGGAACAAATTAATCCGGTTGCAATTATTGAAGAAGCTGTTTTAGGGATGCAAGTGCAAGCTGCGCAAAAGTCAGGCGTTATAACTTTTTTACCACATTCCTTCACCGGAAATATAATTGGCGATAGTTTACATATTAAAGGTGTGCTGTTTAATTTAATTGAAAACAGTTTAAAATACAGTGGTGAAAATCCATCAATAACCATTGCTTTATTTAATGATAACAGTGGAACAAAAATCAGTATAACTGATAACGGTCCCGGAATTCCCGAAGCTTATTTATCAAAAGTTTTTGATAAATTTTTCAGGGTTCCTGATGGCAATAAACATAATACAAAAGGATATGGTCTCGGATTATATTATGCGGCACAAGTAATGCGCGCTTCCGGAGGAAATATCACGGTTAATAATAATACCAATAAAGGTTGTACATTCACCCTAACTTTTCCGCCACATGCTTAAAACGAAAATTCTTTATGTAGAGGATGAATTAAATCTTGGCACTATTGTTTCTGATAGTCTCGAACAAAAAGGATTTGATGTATTACTCATTAAAGATGGCGCGAAAGTGATGGATGCATTTTCAAAATTCACACCCGACATTTGTGTGCTGGATGTAATGTTACCTAATGTTGATGGATTTGAACTCGGTAAAAGCATTTCGGCGCGATATCCGCATTTGCCTATCATTTTTCTCACGGCTAAAACGCAAACGCAGGATGTATTGCAAGGTTTCACATCAGGCGCAACCGATTATATGCGTAAACCATTCAGCATAGAAGAATTAGTGGTGCGCATTAATAATCAATTGCAATTAAGTAAAGTTGCCAATAAACCGGGCGAGGCTATCGCAATAGGGAAATGTATTTTCCATACCAATAAATACGAATTACAAATTGGAGATGTAATACATAAACTGTCAAATCGTGAAGCAGAAGTATTACAAGTATTCTGTCGAAATATGAATAGCATTGCCGACCGCAAAAGTTTATTGCTGGAAGTTTGGGGTGATGATTCATTTTTCCATTCCCGCAACTTAGATGTTTACATCAGAAAACTCCGCGAATATTTTGGCAGCAATAATGGTGTGGAAATAATTACACTAAAAGGAAAAGGTTATCAATTTGTTGTAAATCAATAACATTATCTTAAAAATCGCCAATACATTTTTTTAAATACGTTGAATGTATTGAACAATAATTGTGCATGCCAAGGCTCACTAATATTTTTCCAGCTCTCCGGAAAATCGTATCCCCAATAACGCATAAATGGTCCGAATACAAATTTGGCGCGGCGTTTGGCGGTATCACTTTCGTAATAACTCCAAAAATCGGCTTTCTTTTCAGGTGTTTTATTGGCTTGCGGTAAATCGCGGGTGATGGGTAAGCCGACTGCTGTAAATACTTTCCGATAATCTGCTACCAAATGCTCAAAACGAATAATGTGATTCATTTTTTTATGATGCACGATGCTCCAATTACTGTAAGGCCATTTAAAAAATTGCATGAAGTAATTTTCGAAGGATGCATTGTTATTTATAATGTATTGGTATCTAACCGCATCGCGATTTTTTGCGAGTGATTTACGCAGCCATTTACCGGGGCGCTTTCTGCCTGAAGAAAAGCGTTGATCTAAATCATTTTTATATTTAAAATACATGCTCACCGTTTGGTCGAGGGGATTGCGAACGCTGCCAATGGAGGTGTATTTTTTTTCTTCGCTTGATGCCTTACGGAGATAATCATCGTAAGTAGCATGCTTATTTAAAAATGGCTCACAACCATATTGCTCTCGAATTTCTTTTGAGATGGCTGAAGTAGCAGTGAGCGGAAGTTCTACAAAAATGAATTTATGTTGGTGGTCGATTACCATTTTTTTAATTTAAGTGGCAAAGGTAGGGATTTGCAGGAAAACTAATGTGCAAATGTACCAATGTACCGATGTACCAATTAAACAGCCGATGAACAGCCGGAGCCCAAGAAGACATATTGTATCATCAACTAATCCGTTCTTAATCCGTTCAATCTGTTAAATCGGTGTTCCTTTTCATTTCACGCGGAGGTAGGGAGAAGCGGAGACCGCGGAGTGAACAGCCGGAACTAATGTCCTAAGATGTTATTAATTAGCGTGGGAGGCAATGAATCCCAATAAATGCGATTTTACGTCGTCGGGGAGGTAGCCGCCGAAGAAGATGGTGCCCATGTCGTGACTGTAGAGAGGATAAAAATGGTATTCGTTTTCAACGGATTGCAGATTTAATTCGGCGCGTAATATTTCGCCTTGCGATGCGGGAACGGTAAAATCGAGGCCGCAATATTGTAATAAAGTTGGAGGTGATGTTGGAGTTACGAAATTTACGGGACTAGCATTTGCCCAAGCGGTGGAATCAGACGCAAATGTTGTGCCTGTGAGGTTTTCGACGAGTAATGATAAATCAGGGGTGTTCACAAAATATTCGTTGGTGACATCTGTGGGGCCGGCGAGACTGATAGCGGCTTTTATGGCTCCGTCGGTATTATTGTTGTAAGCGGTGTATAATGCTAAATGTCCTCCGGCGCTATGACCGGCAATAATAATTTGATCGGGGGCAAATACGAAAGTATTGCTTTTTGTAATTAACAAATCTAAAGCAGTTCTTATGTCTAAAGCAAGGTCTGCTAAGGTTACTCCAACTGCAGCATCTGCGAGGCGATAATTTACATTTGCGTATGCAAAATCGTTTCCCTTGAGGGCCGATAATAAAACCGTGAAATCGCTTTTATCCCCCGTGCTCCATCCACCCCCATGAATAAAAACCAACAATTTGGTATTTGTTGAGCGGTTGGCAGGCAGATACAAATCCAGTTTTTGCAGCGGCCCATCACCATATTCAATTTCGTAAATTGTTTCTTCTATTAAAGTATCAGATGCAGTAGGCTCATCGGAACAAGCTGAAAATAAGGATATTGCAGTAAATAGGATAAACAATTGTTTGGTCATAACGCGATTTGCCCTTTAAGATTATTTAATACGCAGGAAATATTGAAAGGTTCAACTTTAAAGCATTTTTTGCAACATGAAGTAAGGATAAACGAAAAAACGCCGATGATTATGCTTGAAATAAATGCTTATTTATACAAAATCTATACTGCGTTTATTCCATAATTAAATGGCTTCATCTAATATTTTATACAAACTATCCCAAGTGTAATATTTTGCCGCCGTTATTTTACTTGCTTGAGCAATATTATTCCACTTTGTTTTGTCGGTTAGTAAATCGGCAACGTAATTGCCAAAAATATGCACATCGTCGGTAATTAAAATATCTTTTTCATGTTGCACTTGTAACCCTTCTGCACCAATTGTTGTGCAAACCATTGGAAT
>JANMLV010000195.1:0-7692 GCA_031372705.1 Bacteroidota bacterium
TTATTACTTTTTGTGGACCGTTTATTCGGCGCTGATATAACAGGTGATGTAAGTAGCACCGATAAAATAGGTTACAAGAATGCATTCATCATTGGCATTTTTCAATGTATTGCCATGGTTCCCGGTGTTTCACGCTCGGCTGCCACAATAGTGGGAGGATTAACACAAAAGTTGACGCGCAGAACCGCCGCAGAATTTTCTTTTTTTCTTGCTGTTCCAACCATGTTTGCTGCTACAGGATATCAATTATATAAATTCTATTCAGAAGGCGGTGGCTTTAGTTCCGACGAATATGTTCCATTAATTATTGGCAACGTAGTTGCTTTTATTATTGCGATTTTTGCTATGCGCAGCTTCGTGAATTTTTTAACGAAACGCGGCTTTAGAATTTTCGGATATTATCGCATAATTGTTGGTGCCACAATTTTAATTTTACTTGCCTTAGGGGTAGATTTACAGATAGTATAAAATGTTTACCGCACAAGCTTTTGAAGAAGGACAAATCTTGCTTATTAATAAGCCGCTGCTATGGACCAGTCACGACGTTGTTGCACGATTACGCGGGCCACTGAAACATTATTGTGCCAATAAAAAATTTAAAATTGGTCACGCAGGTACTTTAGATCCACTTGCTACCGGATTATTATTGGTGCTAACAGGCAAAGCAACTAAATTAGCGGAAACACTTCAAGGTTTAGAAAAAGAATATACAGGTACAATCACCTTAGGCGCCACAACACCTAGTTTTGATGCTGAAACTGCTGTAACCAAAACACTGCCAACCAACCATATTACTGAAGCGGCCATCCATGCAATGGCTAAACAATTTGAAGGCAATCAAGATCAAATTCCACCTATTTATTCATCAGTAAAAGTTGATGGTGTTCGCGCTTATGATTATGCTCGCGGTGGAAATGATTTAATAATGAAATCGCGCAACATCACTTTATTTTCATTTGAAATTACTGCTATTCGCATGCCGGAAGTTGATTTCAAAGTGCATTGCAGTAAGGGAACTTATATCCGCTCATTAGCACATGATTTTGGCAAGGCACTTGGCTGCGGTGGATATTTAACCGCGTTATGCAGAACAGCGGTAGGCAATTATCATATAGCCGATTCAACTACAATAGATGCTGTGCTGGCATCAATACAATCTTAAGGATTTCTTTTAAGTAAAATATAATTACCATAGTCAAATTCTTTAATGGCTGTATACTTACTCATTAATTCCGGCACATCGTTGCGTTCGCAATAATAATAAACATAATTACTGTCGGGCCACAACTCATTATGAAACGGTGCTAATTTAATCTCAACATAATTACCCATTTCAATATGCATGCGAAAAGAATTATTAAAAATCCATGCCGTATTTAACGAAGTTGTATGATTATTACTATCTGCCCGCACAATTTCTAAAACATCTTTGGTATATGCATCAAACCACCATTCTCTGAATGATTTCACATTCGCAGTACATCCCAAATGAAGGCAGGCAATTGCAATTAACGGAAACGTGAATATTGGCTTGAAGGACTTATTTGCCTCCTTTAATTCATGCACAATAAAAATGCCAACCAACACAAACAATGGATATAAAAACAATGCGCCTCTTGCATTTAAAAAAGGGATTTTCAATAGTAGAAATTGCAAGTTTATTAGCACAATAATACCGGTCAAGATGGTAAAAATCCAAAAGCTGAATAAATCAATTAATTTTTTTTGATACTTTAGTTTAGCAACAACAAAATAAACACACATCAAAAAATAAACTATCAAACATGCTATAGCCAAGGTTTGCACGCTAAGCCATCCCGCATAATCTTGTCCATATCTGCTTGCATCCATTAATGGAATGAGTGTTGAATTATAAAATCCATTAATATCCCAATACACAAATTGATTAGTTGCCATCATTTTAGTAATTGGCACAAAACAAATAACAGCGATAAAAAAAGTAACAATAATTATTGGATAAATGCGCAAAGCAAATTCACGCAATGGTAAGCGCCAACCGCGAATGCTCGTAATTATAATTATCAAAATCAAAAAGCTAACAGCATAATTTATCAATGTGAAATTGGCATATACTGCAGCGCCGGCTATTAACATGTCGTATAAAGCGAACTGCTGTTTATTGGATGTTGCATATCGATACACATAAAATAATGAAGCAGACATCAACGCAATGGACATGCCATAACCACGAGCAAGTGAAAAGAAATCGAGTAAATAGGGATTTGCGAAAATTGCAACTATGCCAAAAATTACAAACCAGGGTTCATTGCGTAAACATCTTAACCAATTAAGTATAACGATATAAAACAAAACAAACGCAAGTAAATTGGGTAAACGAAGTGTAAAAGCAGACAATCCGAAAACACTTGTAAATAATTTAATTAATAAGGTATTTAGAATATGGTTGTTGGGAGATGGATCGCCCGAATAAATTACAATTTCCCAAACATTTTTCATGGCGAAATTATAATAAGTACCGGCTTCATCAATGGTAACCGGCAAAACGAGCGCCCTAAACGTTAAATAGATAATAAATAATAACCCGATTACAATGTAACCGGCAATCGGAAAATATTTATACACAGTATTGTTCAATATGAAAGATGGTTAATGCAGCACAAATCTTTACATTTGCGATGGATTATGCAAGTTTTCAGAGATTTAAATCAGTTGCCCGACCTATCAGGCTCCGTAATTACGATTGGCACCTTTGATGGTGTGCATAGTGGGCATCATGAAATTATCCGCAAAATAACTGCAGCAGCCAAGGCTATTGAGGGCAAAAGTGTTATCATCACATTCCATCCTCATCCGCGGCATATTATTGCACCTGAATCGCCGGTGTATTATTTAACCACTTTGGAAGAAAAAATTCGCATCCTCGAAAAGCATCATGTAGATGTAGTGGTGGTGGTTCCTTTTTCTAGAGAATTTTCAGAAATTGAAGCAGAGGATTATGCCGAACAATTTTTAATTGGCAAATTCCATCCCGCAATTATTGTTTTCGGGTATGACCATAAATTCGGTAAAAACCGGTCCGGAGATATAAACTTATTGAAAAGCATTGCCGCTAATTATAAAATTAAAATTGAAGAAATTCCGGCACATATCATTGAAAACCTCACGGTAAGTTCGTCTAAAATTCGCCGATTTCTTAAAGAAGGTAATATTGCTGAAGCCAATGAATTATTAGGTTATCCTTATGAAATTTCAGGTCCCGTTATTAAAGGCGACCAAATTGGAAGAACACTCGGATTTCCAACGGCTAATATTTATGTTGAAGACAGCAATAAATTAATTCCTGCAGATGGTGTTTATTTAACTAAAGTGCAAATAAAAAACAATACCAATATTTATTACGGATTATTAAACATTGGCACGAGACCAACCTTTAATAAAACAGAAAAACGCATTGAGGTAAATATTCTTGATTTTGATGATGTAATTTATGGTGAAACAATAACCGTTCAGTTTATACATTTTATCAGGAAGGACAAGAAATTTAATTCTGCTGACGAATTGGTTACTGCAATGTTGGGCGACAAACGTGTTGCATTGGAATGGATTGCCAATCGCAGTTCAATTAGTTCATGATTTTATAAACGAGCTCTTTAAGCAAGCCATCGTGCTCTGTGCTGCCATTTTCCACCCCTTTCGAGCGCAAATCATATTCCAATATTAACTCGAATATTGCTTCTACCCTTTCACGTGAATAAAATTTACGCGCTGCGCGAAATTCATTCTTTTGTGATGAATGGATGCCGTACACTTTATACATTTCGTAATCGGTTACATCGCCACCTAAAATTAAGTGATACAGTTTTTGAAATGCTGCATGAATATTTGAAACACTCAAAATAAACGGATTCGCCTTAAGATTATCGTTAATATAGTCTACAATCGTAAATGCTTTAGTCGAATTTTTCATCAACAAGGCACTTTGTAATTCATAAATATTATAATCTTTACTGATGCCAATATTTTTTTCTATTTGCTCAACAGTAATTTGACCGTTTGCCGGTAAATTAATACATAACTTATCCAGCTCGTTGGTCATTTTCGACAAATCAGTTCCTAAATACTCTATGAGCACGCGCACCGCTTTTGAATCGATAGTAACTTTTTTACGCTTTAAATATTTTTCGACAAAAATAGGCACATCTGCCTCCTTAAGTGTTTCTGATTCGTAAACTAGCCCCTTGTCTTTAATTTGCTTAAATAATTTTTTTCTGGCATCATATTTCCCATCCTTATAGCAAATAACCAAAATAGTTGTTGGTGATGGTCGCTCGGCATAAACATCTAATTTATCTAACTCACTACCGCGCGTTTTCATCATTTGAGCCTCACGTAAAATAACCAGGTTGAAATCGGCAAACATGGGAAAGCGCATAGCTGCGTCCATTACCTGTTGAGGATTGGAATCCTTTCCGTAAAAAATAGAAATATTAAAATCTTTCTGTTCGGGTGAAAGAATCGACTCTTCCATGTATTCGGCCAATTTGTCAATATAATAAGACTCCTCCCCATGTAATAAATAAAGTGGTTTAAATTTTCGAGCCTTAATCTCATTCACAAAATCAACGTGATCCATAGTGCAAATGTAATTAATTGTAATTTTACAGACTTCATGCAAGTGCAATTTGGCAAATATGATTTCACAATAACCGAAGTGGAGGGCCAATCCTTCATTTTTGATGTGATTCGGAAAAAGAACGTGGTTTTAACGCCTGAAGAATGGGTTAGGCAGCATATAGTGCATTATTTGATTAGTCAGTATGCCTTCCCAAAAAGCCTCATTAGCCTCGAGAAAAAGCTCACCTTGAACGAATTAACTAAGCGGACAGATATTGTACTTTATAATCATACAGGGCAGCCATTATTAATAGTTGAATGTAAAGCACCTGAGGTAAAAATTGCTCAATCAACTTTCGACCAAATTGCGCGATATAATCTCACCCTTCGGGTGCCTTATTTATGGGTTACCAATGGCAAAACTAATTTCTTGTGCAAAGTAGATTTGGATTCAGGAAGTATCAACTTTTTAGAAAAGTTACCCGACTTAGAAAATTTGTTGGCCACGATATAATTTAATGGTCATTTTAATTTACCGGTTAAAGCAATTAACTGCCACGATTTTACAGTTGCAAAATGAAAACAGATTTTATTCTTGCACAATAAACTTAAATCCCACTCCTCTTACGTTTTCTATTTCAACTTTATCGTCGTCGGCAAACATTTTACGGAGGCGCGAAACAAATACATCGAGGCTGCGACCGATGTAGTAATTATCTTCACCCCAAACTTGGTGCAATATAGACTCGCGACGAACAACTTGATTCCGGTTAATGCTTAACATTCTCAATAGTTCAGCTTCACGAATTGTCAGGCTATAAGTATTGCGCGTATTTTTTAGTGATAATTCCTTAAAATCGAATGTATATCCGGCAATGTCGTAAATATTTTTTTCTTGTGTTGGATGGTCGGCGAACACTTTGCTGCGTTTTAAAAACACTTCTATTTTTAATACGAGTTCATCAATACTGAATGGTTTGGTAATATAATCATCACCACCTAATTTAAATCCTTGCAATTTATCTTCTAACATAGCTTTTGCAGTTAGAAATAAAATTGGTACATGTTTATCTTTATCTCTAAACTTCTGCGCTAAAGAAAAGCCATCAATTTTAGGGAGCATAACATCTAATATACACAAATCGAATTTCTGTTTCTGAAATGTTTGTGCAGCTAATAAACCATCTTCGCACAAAGTGATATCATACCCTTTTTTTTGCAGGTTATCTTTTGTTACGAAGCCAAGATTAATGTCGTCTTCTACGTATAAAATTTTAGGTTTTTTACTTTCCATGTGTCGTTATTGTGGAATTACAATTGTAAATATACTGCCTTTATTCAATTGACTATCTAATCGCAACCGCCATTGATGTGCCTTTGCTATCATCTTAACGTAGTTTAGCCCAAGCCCGTAACCCTTTACATTGTGGACATTTCCCGTTGGCACCCGGAAAAACTTCTCGAAAATTCTGCGATGATATTCCTTAGGTATGCCGATACCATTATCGGCAATGCTCAAAAACAATCCAATATCATCGCGCCCGGTTGTAATAGCAATTATTGGCGTTTTGTCATTGTATTTTAGTGCATTATCTAACAAAGTATTAATCACGTTCTGTAAATGCACTTTATCTGCTTCAATTAAATCGTTCACTGCGATGCTTTCAACAATTAATTCTCCTGCAACATCTTCTAATCTAACATTAAATGAAGTAACGATTTCATCCAAAAGTTCATTCAAATGGAACGACTCTCTATTTAATACTAATTCATCGTTTTCTAATTTAGCCAGTTCAAGAATTTTACTAACCTGACCTGTTAATCGCGTATTTTCATTTTTTATGATACCGGCATAACTTTTAAGTCTGTCAGGTTCATTTACAATTTCGGGTTCAATTAATACTTCTGCTGCAATACCTATTGTAGAAATCGGCGTTTTAAATTCATGTGCCAAATTATTGATGAAGTTTTTCTGGAACTCACTCAATCGCTTCTGGCGAATAATTACATCCAACGAATATCCAAAAAACACTAATACAATTGTTAAAGCAATTATAGATGTTGCCCAAACAAAAATCATAACCGAATTTACAATTGGGCGTTGCGGAAAATTTATTTTAAAATAATAAGTTGATTCAGTTAATTTAGGCAAATTGGTTGGATAAACAATAGTTGTATTATCTACGTTGCTAGATACCTTTTCTTCAAATACCATCACATCGCGCGAGGTTTCGTATACTTGATAAATAAAATCGACCTTATGAAAAGGATTTGAGAATTCACTTTTCACATAATAATCCAGTTGATTGAGGTCAATAGGCTCATCAATATTAACTAAATATGCATGTGGTGAAATTCTTACAACAGGTCGGTTTGTAAGCTTCTGACCATGATTGCTGATTTCAATTTTGGCAGCAATTTGTTCAAGCGTTACAGTTACTGCCGTTTCAAAATTCGATTGATTAATTAACAACCCTTTTCGAATCCAAAACACCTGCGACAAAATAATGGTAACAATCGCTACTACGCCCAATGCAATTACCCAACGGATTGTTTTTACGTTCATTACTTCAAAAGCCTGTTTTGGTAAAGTTACTAATCGATTGCATAATGTGCAGACGCAAAATATCAGCGATTGGATGCAATCTGCTCTCTTGGTTGTATTAATCCTGTATTCATGGCGTAAACCAATAACTCGGAGGTGGAATTAATACCTAATTTTTTCATGATGTTTTTTCGGTGCGTTCCTATGGTATGAAAACTCCTGAAAAGCGTATCTGCTATTTGCCGAGTAGTATAACCATTGGCAATCAGCCTAATTATTTCAATTTCCCGCTCCGATAAAACCGTTGCTTCACAATCTTCAGGCTCTGTTTTCTGCCCATCGAGCAAAATATTAACCACCTTATGACAAAACATTTTCTCACCATGCAACAAAGCATGAATGGCATCTATAATTTCCTTTTCATCACATGTTTTGGTGAGATAGCCTTTGTCACCGGTTTCAACAATTTTGCGCACGGTATCCGAATTATTAATGTCGGTTATAATAAGTATCCTAATGCCCGGGCAAACCGTTTCAAGCGTGCTGATATC
>JANMLV010000210.1:0-28715 GCA_031372705.1 Bacteroidota bacterium
GGTGCAAAGGATGCCTGGAACATTTTCATATTGAAAAAACGTTTAAAGATTTTATCGCCGCTAAAGTGGAGCGAAAAGATTGCAGCGAAAAACTAAAACAAGATATCCTAAATCAGGTGCAATCACATCCTGAAGCCTAACTAAAATTGAAAATAAATGAAGTTAGTAGCCAAATTTTTTCCTAAAAATATGGTTAAGCTGATTACAACAAATAAGAATACATAAGGATACTTAAATTTAAAAGAAGCAGGCAGCTTTACCGAAGCAACAAATAATACGGTTACCAAACAACAAAGCGCAAACTCAAACGCTGAAAAACCATTTAATACTTGCTGTATGGTGAATCCAAAATCAGTAAATAATTTATTGTAAAACATTTTAGCATCGTCAAAGTTTTTTGAACGAAATACTACACCACTTAAAATCAATAAGTGGAAATTCCAAACTATTAAAAGTACTTTGCTGCGTTGCGATTTAAATTGTGGCAAAAATGTTGTGCGTTTATATATCGTTTGCAACACTGCAATTATTCCATTAACAAGTCCGAACAGCAAAAAATTAATACTTGCACCATGCCACAATCCTATGATGATGAAAATGAATATGGTGTTTAAATAAACCCGATAATAGCTTGTAACACCCTTGTTTAAAGGGATAAATATATAATCGCGAATCCAACTTGTTAGTGAGATATGCCATCTGTTCCAATATTCTGCAATACTTGTAGATAGATATGGCTTGTTGAAATTTTCCGACAACGTAATACCAAATAAGCGTGCACATCCTATTGCAATATCGCAATATCCGCTGAAGTCGGCATACAACTGAACTGCAAAAAACAATAGTGTAACATAAAGCTGAATTCCGGTTGAACCATCAACATCTGAAAAACTAAAATTCACATAACCGGCAACCGTATCTGCAACTACTAATTTTTTAAAAAAGCCCCATGCCATTCGCGTAATGCCATAAAGTAAATCGTCGTAATTAAGTTTTGCAGATTTATGTAATTGTGGAAGTAAAGCATTCGCCCTTTCAATGGGACCTGCAATTAATTGCGGGAAAAACGATACAAATAATGCGAAGTATCCAAAATGAAATTCAGGTTTAGCAACTTTTCTATACACATCGATTAAGTATCCAAGCGATTTAAATGTATAAAAGGATATCCCAATCGGCAGTAAAATTGTTTCCGGCGACGACAAAATATTTTCGGGATTCGATAATGACGTTAATATATTTGAAAAGAATCCTAAATATTTGAATAGAAAAAGTATGCCTGCATCAGCTACTATTCCGATAACTAATAGCAATTTTCTTTTGCCCGAATCGTCGGATTTATGAATGTAATATGCCGAAAGCCAGCAAATAGTTGTAGAAAGTAAGAGAATAAGGCCGTATTCGACTTTATACATCATATAAAATGTATAACTGGCTGCCAACAGTACAATCCAGCGATACTTTGCTGCCAATGCGTAATAGCAAACAAGCGTTAGGGGTAAAAAAAGTAAAAAAATCCAAGAGTTAAACGCCACGAAGTAAAAATGGAAAATTATTTCGAAATATCATAAGTACAAAGGCAATGTAAATAAGTTCACCCCACCTTGATTGCTCACTCGCATTGATTTTAATGCAATAATTCACTTATTTGTGACATCCGTTCAGTGTAATTATTTTTCATAGACTTTGTCCCTTCTCAAAAATTATTTCTAATATTGTTGTATGACCCACACTGAAATTATCGATAAAATAACTCCCGTATTCCGAAAGGTTTTTAATGATGCCAATTTGTTGCTGCATATGGACAGCTCAGCGGCTGATTTCGATAAGTGGGATTCAATAAACCATGTTATTCTAATGGCACGCATTGAGCGGTTATTAAATATTAAGATTGATACAGCTGAATTAATACAATTGAAAAGTGTTGGCGATTTAGTAAATCTAATTGCAATAAAAGTTGACTGATGGATATTAAGGGAACCTTTTTAAATAATTTAAACGGAGTTGCCATCAACACGGTGAGTTCGGCGTTTCCTAATGGTTTGCAAAAGGTAGATAATAGTGCAATACATGCCTTGTTATATGGTGAAAACTGGCAATCTGTATTCTCTGAAAAAAACTATAATGTTGATTATATCAAAAATGAACTCGGATATAGTGAGCGATACTGGTCACATACACCCGGCACGCCTATTACGCACAATGAATTAACTGCTGCCGATTTAATGGAAGCCGCTTCGCGCAAGGCACTGCGTGAAAGCAATATCGATAAAAATGAAATTGATATGTTGATTGCCATAACAGTGACTTCTCCCAGATATACCAATTCGATGGGTGCTTATGTTGCCGGAAAACTGGAATTAACATGTCCGGCAATGGAAATTAAAACCGGCTGCGCATCAGCATTGTACGCGCTAGTTTTAGCAGCGCAGTTTATTCGTTCAGGAGCACGCAACGTGTTGGTTACAGCGGGCGAAACACCAACAAAAGTTACGGGAAAAAACGGCAATTTAATTTATGCGGTTGGAGATGCAGGCGCCGCAGTAATTTTATCGAAAAGTGATATCGAAAAGGGTATTCTTAGTGCATTTTTAGGATGTGAAGGAGCATATAGCGGAGCAATGGGAAGTCCGGGTTTATTGCCTCCAAATCAACAAGATTTAGATTCAAATGCCTATGATATGTTGATGGGTAAAGACAGTGAATTATTTATTCAATCGGCATGGCAACAAATACCAAAATTATTGTATAATAATTCCGGTTTATCTGCAAGCGACATTGATATTTTAGTGCCGCATCAGGTAAATAAAAATATTTTGCAATTAGTTATTGATTCATCGGCAGTAGATATTTCAAAAACAATTAATATTATTGATAAATATGCAAATTGCGGTTCTGTTGGTGTATTACTTGCATTAGAAAATGCTTTCCAAAATCACAATAAATTAATAAATAAAAAAATAATGATGGTTGCCGTAGGCGGAGGCGTTTCTTATGGTGGATTAATCGTAAATTTATAATATGGCAAAGGGATGGGGCGTAAAAATTATTGGTTCAGGAATTTGTCTTCCCGGCGAGCCGGTTACAACCGAAGAGTTGAGTAAAAGACTAAATCTCGATTTTGATATTGCAATGGTGCGCGATAAAATTGGCATTAAAACGCGATACATCGCTCCTGATGATATTGCTACAAGTCATATTGCAGCTAAAGCCGCTCAAATGGCTTTAGATAATGCAGGCATAACAGCTAAACAACTTGATCGAATTTTATTAGGAACATCTACACCGGATTATACCAACACTGCAGCAAGTTGCAATGTGCAATTTTTAATTGGTGCAACTTGTCCTGTTGGCGATACCACCGAAAGTTGTGCAAGTTTTATGTATGCATTAGATCATGGTATTAGATTAATTGCAACAGGCATGGAATATGTTTGCGTAATTGGTGCAGATATAAAAACGCGATTCGTTCGTAAAGATGACCCTAAGTTTTGCCCAATATTCGGCGATGGCGCAGGTGCCGTAATTCTAACTAGAAATAATACTGATTCGGGGTTTATGGTGAGTGAATTATTTGCCGACGGCTCCGGTTTAAAAAATATATATGTGCCTGCAGGAGGAAGTGCAATGCCGGCTAGCATTGAAACAGTTACAAACGGATTGCACGGTACTTTAATGACTATTTCCGGAAGAAAAATGGTAGAAATATCAGTAGATATTATGGCTAATATCGGAAAAAAAGTTTGTGATAAATATGGTATTGCACCTAATGATGTAGATATATTAATTCCGCATCAAGCAAATTATATAATTATGAAAGGTGTTGCTCAGAAATTGGGCATCGATTTAGAAAAAATGGAAGTAAGTATTGATACAGCCGCAAATACTATTTCAGGAACTCTGCCTATTACATTACACCAGGCAATTACAAGCAATAAATTAACACCAGGAAAACTTGTTTTATTTGTAACGGCTGCGTCAGGTTATGCTGGCGGAGCAGCCATTTATAAAGTACCCGAATAATGAATATCACCACACAAAAAACAGCATTAATAACAGGAGCCGGAACAGGCATTGGCAAAGCGATTTGCATGTATTTGGAAAATGCGGGAGTTCGTATAATTGCCGCTAGCCGAAACACATTGCACCTTGCTGAAATTGAAAGTACATTAAAGCACGATAATCATATTATGTTGAATATAGATCTAACAACTTCAGTTGGTAAGGCTACGTTGCTGGGTTGTTTGCAAGAAAATGGAATGCCGCATATAGTGGTTTGTAATCTAAGTACATCATCAACAAGAAAAAAATTACTACATCTTGCACCTTTAATTGACGAAAGCGGTATTACTGAAAACATAAGTCACTTATTAACTATTATGCCCGAAGTAATTAATTTTCAAAGAAGTCAAAACTTTGGAAGATGGATTGGCATTAGTAGTATGTCGCCGCATTTTGGTATTCCGGGAATGGCAATTTATAATATGCAAAAGGGAATATTGGAAAATTGTTTTAAAACCCTAGCCAGTGAAGAAGGAAAAAATGGAATTACCGCTAATATTATCGCACCCGGATTAATTGCTACACCTGCATTAATAAATACTTATTCACCGGAAGAATTAGCGAAACGAAAATTGGAGAATGTAATGCATCGTATAGGTAGTCCGAACGACATAGCAGCAGCAGTTGCGTTTTTGGCATCGGAAAATGCAGGATTTATTACAGGAATTACTTTACCTGTAAATGGCGGCAACCATTTAGGTTGGCAGTATATTAATTGATTATGATTCAACTTTACAGTGAAATATTGGCATTCAGAGCAAAGGCACATCCGGAAAGGATTGCATTAATTAGTAATGATGTTACATATACCTATGCTGAAATTTACGACAATGCATTGCGAGCAGCTTCATGGTTGCAATCGCAAAATATAAAAAGGGGAAATCATATTGCATTTCTCGACTTTAATAATGCGGCATATGTGCATTTGGTTAACGGATGCATTATTTCAGGTATTATTCCGGTATCTATTAATTGGAGGTTCACAAATGATGAAATAGCATTTGTTTTAAAAGATGCTGATTGTAAATTACTAATATATGGAGCTGCATTTAATAAAGTTGCTTCCGAAATTTCGGCGACATCGTTTATTCAATGTATTGAACTGCAAACTATATATAACCAAATTTGCAATGAACCGATACATAACAATTTAGCGTTACCAACTTTGCAACTTGAAGAACAAGTTTTGCTGGTATATACATCCGGTACAACAGGAAATCCTAAAGGTGTGATGCTAAGCAATAGCAATGTATTCGAAATGTATTATGCTTTGCGCAGCGAAACACCATTGTTTGGGCCTGCATCTGTTAATTTAGTTGCCGGGCCGTGGTATGCAGTTGTTGGTATCGGCTACTTTATGTTCGGCGTTTATACCGGTTGCACAAATGTGTTATTGCATATATTTGACCCATTGGAAGTACTGCGATTAATTGAAACTTATAAAATTACAAATGCATTTCTTGCACCAATTATGATGAAAATTATTTGTGCAATGGATGAGGTAAATGAATATAACTTGCGTTCGCTACAAAATATTCAATATGGAGGTTCACCAATTGAAGAGATGCAATTGCGCAAATGTTATGAAATCTTTCGATGCAATTTTACACAAGGATACGGTTTAACTGAAACAAGCGGAATAGCAACAGCCTTGCGCTTCGACGACCACTTGCGCATTATGGAATCAAATAATTGGGAACAAAAAAAATTATTGCGTTCCGCAGGAAAACCTTATGGTGGCGTAGCAATAAAAATTGCCGATGAAACAGGTAAGGAGTTAATTACCGGTGAAACAGGAGAAATATGTTTAAAAGGAGGCGTGGTAGCAATAGGATATAAAAACAATAATGCAGATAATGATAAAATATTTAATAGTAATGGATGGTTCTTTACCGGTGACATGGGATTTATAAATGAAAATGGTTATTTATTTTTGGTAGATAGAAAGAATGATATGATTATTTCGAAAGGGCAAAATATTTATCCTGCCGAAATCGAACAACAATTAATTAATCATCCGCAAATTAAAGAAGTTGCAGTTATTGGTGTTCCACACGAAATTTATGGCGAAGCTGTTGGTGTAGTTGTAGTGCTTAACAGCGGTATTTTAAATGTGCAAGCATTGCGCAGTTGGGCTTTGGACAAACTTCCTGAATATAAATTGCCAGTTGCTGTTGAATGTGTTGATGAATTACCCCGAAATCCAACCGGTAAAGTTTTAAGAAAATTATTGCGTGAGAAATATTGGACAGATAAAGAAAGAAGAATTAACTAATGCAAATACATCCCATCGGCACCTTGCCTGAATTAGGCATTATTCCTGAATTTATGCATGCACATGTACTGCGTATGGAACGGTACGGCGTTCCAATTACTGCTTATCAGGCTGAAATAGTGCCGACCCCCGAAATTGGCGACGACGAAGTTTTAATTGCCGTAATGGCAGCTGGCTTAAATTATAATTCTGTTTGGGCTGCACTAGCTTATCCATTAGATATGATGCAATTAATGGAACAGCGAAATGAATCATTGTTACCCTATTTTATTCCGGGGTCCGATTGCGCAGGAATAGTATATAAAATTGGTAAAAATGTAAATTCGATTCAAATAGGTGACGAAGTAGTAATTCAAGGTGGATGGCATGATGAAAATGAAGATTATGTTTTAAGTGGTGGTGATCCAACAGTTAGTAAATCGTTTAGGGCATGGGGTTACGAAACTAATTTCGGCTCCTATGCACAGTTTTGTAAAGTAAAATATTTTCAATGTTTACCTAAACCAAAACATCTTTCTTGGGCGGAAGCAGCAGTTTATATGGTTAGCGGCGTTACTGCTTATCGCATGCTCCACCATTTTACACCAAATACAGTTAAGCCAAACGACATCGTTTTAATTTGGGGTGGTTCGGGCGGACTTGGCTCTATGGCCATTCAATTGGTTAAAGCTGCAGGCGCATTGCCAATTGCGGTTGTGAACAGTCGTGCAAAGATGGAATTTTGTGAAGGTTTGGGTGCAATTTGTCTAAATCGCAATAACTACAATCACTGGGGGCCAATTAATGCAAATGATGTGCTCCCCGAAACGCAAGATATTTGGCGCAATGCCGTTAAACCATTTCTTAAAGACTTATTAATATGCACAAACGGACAATTCCCGAACATTGTTATAGAACATCCAGGTGAAGCAACGTGGCCAACCTCATTATTTGTGTGTGCTAAAAATGGTATGGTAGTTACTTGTGCAGGAACTTCCGGTTATGCCGGCACTTTCGATTTGCGCTACTTGTGGTTGTATAATAAACGGATTCAAGGTTCACATTATGCTAATATAGCAGAATGCACAACGCTTAATAAAATGGTTGAAAGTAAAATCATTAACCCTGTGTTAGGCCATACCTACACTTTTAATGAATTGCCATATGCACTGCAGCTTATGCACCAAAACGAACATCCCTTTGGAAGTTTAGCCGTAAAAGTGGGTTACATTTAAGATATATTATTAATTAATTGAATTTTATTTTTAAATTAGAATAATGTTTTTAATTTAGTAGAGAAATCCAATTACACACACACCCTTTATCCCATCTTATGACAAATTCTACTTCAAATCGGAAGGTAGTTGATGCCCATACAATTGTTATTAGCGGAAATTTCCTTTCGCTGCAACAAATTGTAGAAATCGCTCAAAATAAAAAAAGTTTATCGTTAACCGCAGATCCTGAAATAGTTGATAAAATAACCGAGAGTTATAATTTTATACAACATGCGGCCTTAAAAAGAGACCCGATTTATGGTGTGAATACTCCATTTGGTGGAATGGCTAATCAAATATTGAGTCATGAGGAAACCATGCAACTGCAAACAAATTTATTGTATTTTTTAAAAGCAGGCGCCGGTGCAAACATTGATGATGTTTATGTAAGGTGCGGAATGGTAATTTTGGTAAATGCATTATTAAAGGGTGTAAGCGGAATTAGATTTGAAATTATTGAACGATATGTTTTTTTTATCAATAATAATATTACTCCTCGTGTTCGCGAATTGGGTTCAATTGGTGCAAGTGGCGATTTAATTCCATTGGCTTCGGTAGCCGGTGCCGTAACGGGTTTAGCAAATTGTTACACAGTAAATTATAATAATAATGAAGTAGGCGCTGCAGATATTTATCAATTGTTTAACCTTGAAAAAATTAAGCTGCAACCCAAAGAAGGACTTGCATTGGTTAATAGTACCGCAATGCTTACAGGTATTGCTGCCACTAATTTACTCGAACTGAATAGATTGATGGCAATTGCCATTCATTCGCATTGTTTAATGATGCAGGCATTAAATGCATCAATTCAAACATATAATGCATTTACGCATGCTCATAAACCACATGCAGGGCAAATATTTACGGCAGATATTATTCGCGATTTATTGGAAGGGTCAGCATTAATACGAAAAAATGGAGATGTAATTAACGGCGAAACTAAATTATATCAAGATAGATATTCTGTTAGATGCATACCACAGTTTCTAGGGCCGATAATTGATGGAATTAAACATGTATATCAAAGTGTTGAAACAGAGGCAAATTCAGTAACCGATAATCCTTTAATCGATATCGAAAACTATGAAATTTTGCACGGTGGTAATTTTTTAGGCGAATATGTAGCAATTGGTATGGACCAAATCAGGAATTATATTGGACTTGTAGCTAAACATTTAGATGCACAAATTGCCATGCTTGTTATGCCAGAGTTTAATGGCGGTTTGCCGTCGTCACTTGCCGGTAACAGCGACAATCGCGTTAACCTCGGCTTGAAAGGATTACAGATTTCAGGAAATGCCATTATGCCATTGTTACTTTTTTATGGCAATTCAATTGCTGATAAATTTCCAACACATGCTGAACAGTTTAACCAAAATATAAATAGCCAAGGATATAATTCGGCACTACTCACTAAAAAATCTATTGAACTTTTTAGAACTTACGTTTCCATCTCACTCATTTTTGCCGTACAAGCCGTTGACTTGCGCGTGCGTAAAATTGACAATGCACTGCAAGTAAAAAAACATCTTTCTCCGGCTACTTATAAAACTTATAATGCCGTGCGTGAAGTTTGTCAAAAAACTAGCCGCCTGAACGAACCATTTGTTTATAACGACAATAGTGAGCCGCTTGATGAATGCATTAAATTAATTGAAATGGATATCGCAAGTAATGGATTGCTTTGTCATGTAACATCACCACTTAATAATTCATTAGACGAATTTTATCATGGAACATCAAACTAATATTAATATTGGCTCGGTTCTGCGCAATCAAAGTAAATTGTTTAATGATAAATTGTTTATCACAGACCAGCAAAAAAATTTTACTTTTGGTGAAACTGAGCAACTTGTAAATAGGTTTGTACAATTTTTGAAACAAAAGGAAGTAAAATTCGGTGATAAAATTGTTATCCAGTTATATAATTCAATAGATTTTGTAGTTGCATATAACGCCACAATTAGATTAGGCGCCATTATTGTACCAATTGGTTTTACATTAAAAGCAAGAGAGGTTAATGAAATAGTTGCCGATTGCCAACCAACATTAATAATTCGGCACAAAAGCATTCATGAATTAATTCAAAATCAATTAAATAAATTAAATGCAACCATAATAATTAATGACACTGAACTGGTTGATGCTAAAAACTGGTCTTGGTTGCCAATAGTAAATTTGCCTATTCCTATTGAACAAGTATTTTCAAATACACCATTAGGTATTTTATACTCTTCTGCCACAACCGGCGAACCTAAAGGAATATTGCTTTCCCATAATAATATCCGAACAAATATGGATTCGGCACGCAACTGTTATGAGATTTCAGAAAAAGACAGAACGGTTTTATTTTTACCGCTTTCACATTGCTTTGGTTTAAATGCAATATTAAATTGTGTAACGTATGCCGGTGCGTCTATGGTAATTATGCGGAAGTTTTCGTTAGCCGATTTGTATAATATTTTGGCAGAAGACCATATAACAATGTTTTTTGCAGTTCCTTTTATTTATAATTTGTTGTTAAAGGAATTAAATGAAGATGCACTTTTTGATAAGACTAAATACTTTTTTTCAGCAGCATCAAAACTTGCATTGGAAACCGAAATAAGCTGGGAGAATCGATTCAGTCGCCCAATTTATCAGGGATACGGACTTACAGAATCATCACCTTTTGCAAGTTATGTTCCTCGCAATAAATATTATCCCGGCAGTATTGGCATTCCTGTTGAAAATGTTGAAATTAATATTGTAGATGTTAATCGAAATATTGTTGAAACAAATACACTTGGTGAAATTGCCATTAAGGGTCCAAACATAATGCTGGGATATTATAACAAGCCTGACCTAACAGCATCATCTATTATAAACAATTGGTTTTACACTGGCGATGTTGGATATTACGATGAAAATGGGTTGTTATATATTGTCGACCGTATTAAAGACATGGTAATTGTTAAAGGGGAAAACGTATACCCAAGTGAAGTTGAAAATGTAATACTTGAAATGCCTGAAGTTGCTGAAGTTGCGGTATATGGAATACCCGACAGCCTCAGCGAAGAGCGCGTTTGTGCCAGAATCGTGCTAAAACCAAATGAAAATCTTGTGAGCGATGATGTGATTGTTTATTGTAAAAATGCGCTCGCACCATTTAAAGTACCTACCATTATTAAATTTGTTGATTCGCTTCCTAAAAGCCCTTCCGGAAAGTTATTAAAGCGATTAATGCGCGAAGATGATTTAAGATAAAATTAAAATAAACCAGTTTCTATTAGCGATAACCTAAGTGCTAAAGAAAATACTTGTGCACCCGATTCATTTAAATGAACAGTATCTTTAAAATATTTGTCGTCGGTTAAAAGGGAACTTAAATCTATGAAGATAACATTTGGATATTTCGTTTCTAACATAGTAAAATAGCTGAGCATTGTTTCCCAATTAGTAATTGTTGATTTAGCACTGTAATGATAAGGGCTAATTACAAATATAAAGTTACGGTTGGTATGTGCAGTAATTAAACTGCGCAGCAAGCTGTCTTTTTCAGCTGGAATTTCAAATGTTAAAGATTTTGATTTTCTGTTTGCTATTCGCTTTTCTATACTCCTGCTTGCTCCGATTTTAGTATCAAAAATACCGCCCTTTAAATAATGTGCATTGCCAAGGCCGAGCTTATTTCCTACTAATGGTTCAATGTAACTGCTATAGGAACCAAAATACCGCGCACCCGGAACATAGTGGTATGGTAACAATCTATTGTTTGTATTTAAAAAGTTGGTAACGGTTGTATTAGAATTTACAAATGGTAAATACGTGGCTAAATTAATATTTGTGTATGCATCATGCTGAAAGTAGTCGTGATGGATATCAATAATAATTGGCGTATTTTTTTCCTTTTTTAATTCAAATTCAAGTAGCAAAGCACTAACCTCAAAGTTTTGATTCGGAAACCCATAATTGTAACAATTGGCATTTATCGAATCACAATAATATGCTTTCTCTGCGCGCGAACTGCCGAAAATGGTAATTTCGTTAAGGTGGTTTTGGTCGGTAAGCCGATATATTTTATTTGATGTTGCAACAGTGGCCGTTTTAGTAAAATAGGTTGTAAATGTAAAATCTAATATCAGCGAAACACAAATTATGCTTGCCGCAAGCCATGTAACCAATTTAATTTTATGGTTTACCTTCACCCAATAAAGATAGCGAAATTTATTTCGGATTGTTCACAACAAGGGAGCTGTAATTTTTTGATTGAACAAAATTGAGCAAAATTGAACAAGATTTAAGTAATATGTTGAATTGGTATTTTATGCTCCGGTTGAAAAAAAATGAATTGAGGAATTTGAATAATTACTGCTAACCAACACTTTTATTCCAAACCAAAATTTTGTTCAATTTTGCTCATTCTTGCTCAATGGCTGTTTAAATAAATTCTATCTCTTGAACAGGGGCTATAAGCACGTTCTTTTATACATCTCATTCTTGTCTCCGAATGGGGATTTGTGTTCTTTTGTCTTGATACAAAAGAACCAAAAAATCAAGGCTGCATTGCTTTGCGCAATTGCAGCTAACGACACTAGGCATTGCGCGGACAAGGCGCTATCGAAGCTTGAGTGGAAGTGATAATTTGAAAACGAAGCGAGTTTTATTTAATCGCGTTTATTATGTGCTAGCGCTTCGCCCGCTTTGTGAATCGAAGCATTGATACTTTTTTGCTATCGTTGCAAACGTGTCGTAAGCTGCACTAGCGCAATGCAATGAATGCCGGAGGTGCAAATGACATTACTGCACTAATTGAACACTGTGAAGGTAGAATGAAATTTTAATGTAAACCGCTCTGCCGAATCTCCCGATGCGGCTGCGGCTCCTTGCGGATTGCATCCGCTGACAGATTCTTATTTATTGCACTAATTATAAATATGATGCAATAATTTAATGTGTTATGTGAGAATTTTTAATTCACGCCAACGAAGTTATAATTCAATTACCCCTCAACGCCATGGTTGGTGTTTCTCACCGACCATTACTACGAAGCTAAAGCTATCAATCTTGGAAATAATTAGTGAATTAATTTTTGCTCCGAATCTCAACTTGAATCAAATCGCAAAATTTTGTTCAATTTTGCTCATGCTTGTTCAATGGCTGTTTAAATAATTATAATTGCCCTTTTCTGCGTTCTTTGACTTTGCTCAGTGGCAACAACTTTCCACATTGTTGTAAAGATATTTAAATTTCCCTTTTAGTAATTTCCAGCTAAGTAAAATAAAACCAGCCATTACGCGAAACTGCTGTTAACGGATGTTTTTTAGCTAATCCAAGTTTGTCGCTTGTCAATTATTTTCCATTTTCCATTAATCTTTTGTAAATATATTGATATTCCACTTCCGAGTAAACCGCCACAATAATGGTTTAATTCTAAATATGCTTTTTGATTGTCTAAAGAAAATATTGGAATAGTCATTTCGTAAAAATCAAATGGTTTGTGCAAGTCCTTTTTATTAATTTCTTTCTCCTTTGTAGTTTTATTAATTTTTTCTTTTAAACTTCCGTCAATTTTGAACCTTTCAGGATTAGAATTTTGATTTAATAAACTCAATGAATCTTTAGAACTAAAAAACGATTTTTTATAGTGCAATAAATCTTCTATTGAAACGTCATTCATTGCAGGTGATAACGGATACGGAATTACACCGTTTTTTGTTTTCCCCCGAACATAAATATTCAATTTAATTAGTTCTTCACAAAACATTTTTGTGTCAGTTCCATTGTTTAACACGTTTAAACTGTCTTCAATAATTACAGCTTGCACAATTTGATTAATATCTTTAACTTCTGAAGCTCCTAATTCGGTTTTGTTTTCGGATTTTTTACAGCTGAGCAGAGAAAGAAACGTGAATATTAATACTATACTTCTCATTTTATTCGGGGTTAAAAATATTCGCTAACAAAGTAATTGATGTCAATCTTTTAAATAATTAGTGAGTTAATTTATTACTCCAATTATGATTGGTTTAACGTATCCCAAATTTTGCTCAATTTTGCTCAATCTTGTTCAATGGCTGTTCAAATAATTTTACTTGCCTTTATCACTCTCCGAGTTCAACCCTAACAGGAAGGGTCATCCAAACATTTACAGCTATGCCATTTTGTTTTCCGGGATTCCACTTAGGCATTGTTTTTAATACACGCAACACTTCCGCATCGGCACTAGTATTTAATCCCCTAACTATTATTACATCGCCAATATTGCCATCAGCTTTTACTAAAAATTTAGCGTACACAATACCGCTTGCATTTGCACATTGCGCATAGTTGATGTTTTTACTTAAATAAGCGTTTAATGCTGTTGTTCCACCCGGAAACTCAGGCATTTGTTCAACAAAAATAATAGTATCTGCTGCATTAGTTTCACTATCAAAACTTGCTTCAGTTTCACTTTTTGCTTGTGAGGCATTTACTTTTGGTTTTTTACTATTGTCATTAACTTTCTCTTTTTTTACGGCATCAACTGTTGTTACCGCTTTTACATCTTTTGTGGTTTCTGTTGCAACTGTTCTGCCTGCATTAGAAAGTGTTTCCGGTGCAGCAACATAAAAGTCGGCATCTGTTGTTTCGTCTGCCGATTCACTAATAGCATCATCGCTTGTAACTTTTTCTTCAAAAACAACTTGACTTTCATTCGACGTGGTTATTTCACTCCGTATAGGTATCTCATTTTTTAATATAGGTGTTGGAGATGCATTTGCAACATTATCATTTTCAATATTTGAATCTTCTGCAACACTGCCTGCACCCATATCAGACGAATCGTCGATAGTTGTGGTTTTATTTTCGGGTGCGAGTGCAATATCTGTTTGTTGTTTAGTGCTGTTGTTGAGTTGATTCATTATTAAAAATGTCAATCCAAAAAACACCAATATCATCGCAGCTGCAGCGTATTTTTTAAATGTTGCACTTAAGGTAAAAGCTTTTTTATTGCCAACAATAATATCTATATCACTATAAATACTATCGAGTGTTTTCGTAATAGTTTCTTGATCGGCAAGTTTTAAACCGTCAACAGCATCGGCTAAAAACGGATCTGCTTCAATTAATTTGGCAATGCGTTTGCTTTCGGCATCGCTCAAATTTCCGTTTATATAAGCAAGCAATAATTCCTTACTTACGTAACCACCTTTTTTAATATGTAGAAAGTTTTCAGTCATTGTTTTTATCTAAATAGATTTTCAGATTGCGTTTGCCGTTTTGAATATAACTTTTCACTTTGCTTAAATCATATCCTGTAATTGCTGCTACTTCAACATAGCTTTTATCTTGAAGGTAAAACAAATCTATGCAAATACGTTGCTCTTCGTTAAGGGTTGTTATACCTGTTTCAAGATGCTGCAACTTCACTTCTTTTAAATCTATATCATCAAGATGCCCAAATGGCTCATTTTCCATACCTGAATCATCATTTTCTGTAGATTCTGCCTCCAAAGCAACAGTTTCTTTGCCTTTTTGCTTCCGCAACTGCATGAGACATTGGTTTTTAGCTACCATATACAACCACGACTTAAAATGTTGCACATCAGTGTGTCGCAGTTCTGACAACAATTTTTCAAAAACCACCATAGTGGTATCTTGCGCTTCGTCTATGTTTTTAAGGTATTTCATGCAAACACCCAAAACGAGGGGGGCATAGCGTTTAAACAGTTCGCCTGTATACTTATTATCTCCCGAACGCTTGTATTCGCTCAACAGCACCTCATCGCTGAGGTTACTCATTTTTTTAGATCTGGAGAAAAATAGTTGGAGCACAGTTGTTCAGAAAAATTAAAATTACTGAAATTCAGTCAAACAGCCGGAACATCGTGGTTGGGAACATCGGCTTTACTTTCATGTTGCTCGGTTGGCAGATTGTTCGATTCTTTGTGCGGTGTATGTGGCTGCCAGCCAAAAGTTAACATCAGCACAGCAAAACCAATTATGTAACCAACAATAATAAACCAGCCGCCTTTTAACCAGGCACCTGCCGATTTTGCCTCAGGATACATATTTGTTATAGCCACACCTGCGCTAGACCCAAACCAAAGCATACTGCCGCCAAATCCGACTGCATAAGCTAACATTCCCCAGTCGTAACCCATTTGCTCCAAAGCGAGTTTGGTGAGCGGAATGTTATCGAAAATACTAGAAATGAAGCCCAAAACAAAGGTAGTCTCCCAAGAAGCACTCGGTAATTGATTTACGGGCATCATAGACGCCATTAGGATTAAACTGAGCAAGAATATGGTGCCGGGCACAGCCTTTTGCAGCTCTTCCCACTCAATTCGTGTAACCAGCGCCCCTAAGATAATGGCAGCCCAAACGCCTGCAGCAGGGAAATCAAGTATGAAATTAGCTGCAATGGCTCCTCCCAAAATGAGCACACAAACCAGCAACTTGCGATAATCAATTTTTGGAGCTTCATATTTCCCTTTCAACATGGGATGGTACTTATGCTGAAGCACCGCTCCAAAAATACCGAAAAACAAAAATGCGGGAATTGCTGCAGCGTAAGCATGCAATACATCTAAGGGATTAACACCATCTATCCACATCATTGTTGTAGTGGTATCCCCTAAAACTGAGCCCGAACCACCGGCATTACTAGCACCAACAATGGCTGCAATATATCCAATGTGCACTTTACCCCTAAAAACAACATGTGCCACGCTACCTCCAATCATGGCAGCGGCAATATTGTCGAGAAACGACGATAAGACGAATATAAAGCAAAGTAAAAAGAACGGCCCTTTCCAATCGTGAGGCAGCACTTTGGGCAAAAGTTTCGGGATATGCGAATCTTCAAAAAGCTTGGCAAGTATGGCAAAGCCTAACAATAAACCCAATAAGTTCAATAAAATTGACCACTCTTCTTGTAAATGATGCATAATATCAAACTGTAAAAACCCCAGTTTATAGATTAACACAATAGCTAATCCTGAAATGGCAATTAGCAATACATGTTTGTGGAACAGGGCAATGCCAAGTAAAGTGAGACCAAATAATATGAACTCTAAGGGGATACCGGCAAAGTTGATACTGTTGTTTTCGCCTCCCGAAGCAAATAATGCAATTGGTAATAGCGCTGTTATTATGGATAGTAATATCTTTTTGAGCATAATAGTAAGTTAACGAAAATCAAAAGTAGTTATATTTTGTGCATATCAAATTGTGACTGTGGAAAGATATTCATGGATATAATCACTTATGTAGTATTTTTGTGCAGTTGCAAACTATAGATGTCTAATTTACTACAAACATTCTTACAAAAGGCCGAGGTTAAGGCATTCGACAGTGAACATAAACGCAAGTTATTGTTCAATATCGGAAAGTACAACGCAACGGTTGTAAAAGGGAAAAAGCAATACGCCGACTTGGAGTATGTTCGCAAAAAAGCCAAAAACATTAAGTGGAAAGTAATGGAGAATCTCGATAAGTATCTTATCGAATTTGAAACCAATTTTACAGCCAATGGCGGAAAAGTTATTTGGGCGAACGACGAAAAGGAAGCGCAGAATGAAATTCTGAAAATACTTCAGAAGAAAGAAGCCAAAATGGTAGTGAAAGCCAAGAGTATGGCTACCGAAGAAATTCATCTCAACGAATTTTTAGGTCATCACGGCATCGAAAGTGTAGAAACCGATTTAGGCGAATATATTCAGCAATTAGATGGCGAAGCACCGTATCATATTGTTACGCCGGCAATGCATAAAAGCAAAGATGATGTTGCTAAATTGTTTCACGAAAAATTAGGCACATCGTTAGACCTCACTGCACAAGAATTAACTTTAGTTGCAAGAAGAAATTTACGCCAAAAATATGTGCAAGCAGATGTTGGTTTTAGCGGCGCTAATTTTATATTGCCCGATATCGGCGGAATAGCTATTACCGAAAACGAAGGTAATGGTCGCTTAAGCACCAGCTTTCCTAAAACGCATATTGTTGTTGTTGGAATAGAAAAAATGATTACAAGTGTAAACGAATTGAATTTATTTTGGCCTTTATTATCTACGTTCGGAACCGGTCAAAAAGTTACCGTTTATAACACCATATTTACCGGCCCGAAAAAAGAAATAGAAACGGATGGTCCTGAAGAAATGTATGTAATTCTGCTCGACAACGGTCGCTCAAAATTATTGGCAGAGGAACGTCAACGCGAAGCATTATACTGTATAAGATGTGGTTCGTGTTTAAATGCTTGTCCGGTTTATAAAAATATTGGTGGTCATACTTACGGAACAACTTATTCCGGACCAATAGGTTCAATTATTTCTCCGCATTTTAAAGGCATGGATGAATTTAAGCATTTAAGTAATGCATCCAGTTTATGCGGTTATTGCACCGAAGTATGTCCAATGAATATCGAACTGCACAGTTTATTATTATACAATCGCAACGAAGCAGTCGAAAAAGGATATTCTACATTTACCGAACGAACAGTTTGGAAATTATGGCGACGTTCTATGTTGAGTAGAAAAAGTATGGAAAAACCATCGCCATCAATTAAAAATATGGCACTTAAAATGCTCTTCAAAAACTCTTGGGGAAAAAGAAGAGAGATGTTTACCATTGCACCTAAATCGTTCAATAAGCAATGGGTAGAAAAACATCCGCCTACCGAAGGTTAAATATTCGTTTCAGTTTAATTTGTACCGCTTAACTGATGGCCACTTAGCTCCAATGCAATATTTTGGTCATAATAATCGTTTTGAGTCAAACTCAACACTATGCGTATATTACTTGCTACCCTTTTTGTAATTAGTATACTTGAATTATCTGCGCAATCACAACCAATTAGTTTTTCTGTTTATTTCGACAAAGGTTCTGCAGTTTTAAATCCTGCTGATGGACTTACCATCGATGACTTTCTTGCCTTATCGAAGGACTCGAATTACAATGCCATATTTTTAAAAGGTTATGCAGACCCGGATGGCTCAAATACAGCAAATATGGACCTCTCGGAGCAACGTGTTAATGCTGTTATTGGTAAGTTTAATTCAAGGAGATATGCAATTGATACAAAATATTACGGTGAAACAGCAGCGGTAAATAAAAATAAAACAGAAGCTGAAAAATCGCTCAATAGGAGGGTGGATATTATTTTATGGACCAACTATACTTTAGTTTCCAAAAACAAAAAACCTCAAGTATTTACATTTCCTGCAAATAGAGTTATCGAGTTTACTGCCGCAGAAGGAACAAAAATTAAAATACCGGCAAACAGTTTTATTTACGGCACGGGTGATGCGCCTACCGGCGATATAACTATTGCTATTACTGAATTTTATTCGATGCTCGATATTATAAAACAAAATTTAACAACTACGGCTAACGGACAAGTATTAGAATCGGCCGGCATGATAAATATTGAAGCATCGAGAAATAATAATGCCTTGCAATTAAAAGGTGGTGCATTAATGGAAGTGCAATTTGCAGAGCGAGAAAACAATGATGGATTCGGATTGTTTTATGGAAATGTTAATCGCGGGTCAGATGTAATTAATTGGACGCCTGCAGCAAACCCATCTTCAATTGATAAAGTGTGGAATATTTCGGGATGTAAATTATTTGTGAGCGATACGATAGAGAAATGGAGAAGTAAATTCGATTACAATAAATTTGGTCAACGCATTCGAGTTACGGAGCGGTGGGAAGAAAATAAAGGTATTTCTTACGATACATTAATTATGGATAAAACAATTAATGCCAATAAAATTATTCTGCAAGCAACGCGAATGGGTTGGATTAATTGTGATCAATTTTATGAAAATACTAAACCAACGGTTGAATTATATGTAGATGCCGGCGCCGAATTAAAAACGGAAATTGTTATGATATTTACGAACCGAAAAGGTATGATTGCACCGGTTAATAACGGTAATGGGCAATTAGTATTTCAAAATGTTCCGCAAGATGAAAAAGTATCTATTACCGGAGTGGGTTCCTCAGAGGGAAAGTTATTTTTCGCTAAACAAGACCTGGTTACTGCAGCAACAACAGTGAAATTAGACTTCAAAGAAACGCCAATTGCTGAAATTACAGGGCAATTGTCAACTTTAAATTGATTTTAAAACCTAGGTTAATTTTGAAAAAGTTATAAATCTGTCCTAAAATGCCGGGATTTTATTCGGCTACAATCCTGCTTTTGTGGGGGTTTTGATTGAACAATTTTTAAATAAGCTTGTTTTACCACCTATAATTGCGGTTTAAAACATGGAAATCACTAAAAACTGTAATACTAAAGTAACATAAAACAAGTGATTTTTGAGTAACAAAATTTTTAGTGTTATGCTAAGTTTACAAAATTTGAAAAACATATTACCGGAAATAGTAACCAAGATTGCTATTAATTATCCGATTGCTTTTATTAATTCAGTTTCTTTTAACTTGAATGAGAAAGTGGTGGCAGCTTGCTTTTGGAATGAAAATCCCAACATAAACAAACCGGAAAATTTTACATTCGATTATCATAGCAATGCAGGATGTTATATTTTTTATTCTTCAGCGGATATAGTTAACAGTAACATAGAAATTTCAGGCACCGACGAGAGTGGTCAAGACATTTTGGTTTCATTGCCTTATCAGCATTTAATAAGGTATCAACTGGCTTCATGATGAGGGGTGTGCTATTGATTGTAGTTGTTTAATTTTAATAACGTATTGCTAATCAACAAGAGAATTTACTTTGATTGCTGCAACTATATTGTTAAAATTCACATTCCAAACAATTGATTTAACAGAATATTACAAAATTTCTTCCACGTGTTTTTTAATATTACCGGCAATTTTTGTCATAGGCAGGTCGTTAGAATCTGCTCCAAAAGGGTCTTCAATTTCCTCGGCAATTAGTTCTAAGCTGGCCAACACGTAAAAAATAAATACTACTACAGGAATTACATAATATCCAAGACTAAACACAAATCCAAATGGAAGTGTCATTATAAAAAAGAAAATAAACTTTTTGATAAAAGCACTATAAGAGTAAGGAATAGGAGTGTTTTTTATACGTTCGCACGCGCCGCAGATTTCTGTAAACGATTGCAATTCATTATTAATAATAATAAATTGATCTCCTGATATTTTTCCTGATTTGTATAATTCATTTGCTTTTTGAAACAACATTTTTCCTACCTGATTGGGTTTGTGTTTGTGATGATCCATTTCTAAATCAAGCCCTTCAAATAACATTTGGCTCACTTCTTCATTCATTAAATGTTTTGATAAAATGGATGCATACGCCGGAATCAGTCGCTGAAAATACTTTCTGTCGGACTCCTCCTCTAAAAATGCATTGAGTTTTAGGGCTAAGTTGCGACTATTGTTAACTAATGCGCCCCATAATTTTCTGCCTTCCCACCAACGGTCATAGGCAGTGTTGGTTCTATAGGCTAATAACAGCGATAAAACAAAGCCAACAGTTGTGTGCATCAGGGTAAGATTTTTTACATAACTGTTTTCTGAGAGATTCCAATATTCTAATTCTAAATAAGCAATTCCACCGGAATAAATCCCTATTAAAATCATCATAGGAATTAACTGCCTGAAAGTATCTGATTTGTGAAATCTGAATATAAAAGTTATCCAGTCTTTTGGGTTGTATTTTACCATTTTATTTTTGGTTAGTTTTTAGATGCAAACCTTTAACAGTTTTCATTGGTGAATAATTGGTATAGTAGTGATTTGAAGTGCAAATTCTTTATGTTTCAGTTAAGCAGTTTATGATCAGTCGAAGAGTAATTCATAATGCCTGCGCTGTTACAACCACATTATTCTTCGTCTTTTTTATAACCTTCATAATAATACGACTGTTCAATTCCTTTAAAGATTATTTCTCTATTGTCGACTTCATCGGATAAATTGCCCTTCAAAAGAGTTCTCAATTCCAAATCGTTAATTGGACTTCTCTCCATTGATTGTAAATAAAGAGTTTTGTCGATGAATTGCCAGTTTACAACTTTTTTGAGTTGTTTTTTTAAAATCATGTCCAGCCAAATACGCATGGATCTGCCATTTCCTTCAATAAAAGGATGTGCAATATTCATTTCAACATACTTGGCAACAATCTCTTCAAAAGAGGTTTCTGGCATTTGCTCAATTTTTATGAGAATTTCTTTAAGATATAGTGCATTAGCAAATCTAAAACCGCCTTTAGAAATATTAACGTTGCGGATTTCACCGGCAAAATCGTATAAACCGTCAAACAAATAGCGATGTGTTTCTTGGAGACCTTTGGTTGTGCCGATTTCTATTTTATTGATGTCATTCGATTCAAACAATCGATACGCATTTTCTAAACTTATTTTGTCAATATTTTTCATAAAAATTTATTACAAATAGGCCATACAAATTTAGTTTAAATGACTGTAACTTTCAATGGTATATAGAAATTTGTTTGTCGTAATCACTAAAAAGCCTTAATTTTATTACTATAATGTCTATTCGTAATTTTATTTGGATGATTTTGTTCACGCAAACTTTGCAGGGACAAGAAATATTTACGCCGGAATGGACCCAACAAATTTATACCGACAATTTTGACTTTATTTATCCTGAGGCACTTGAAGTAGACAGCAAAGGGAATGTGTATATTGCCTGCTATTCTGATGATACGATCTGGATTAATGATGCTCCAATATTGCCGGAAACAGGGTATTTCAGCAATATGATTGCAAAATTTAATGCAGCCGGGGAATTGCAATGGACCAGAAATTATATTGATATTTATAATAACATAAACACCAGGATATACGGGATGAAAATAAACAACATGGATGAACTCATTGTTTATGGAATTTCAGGCGGAGTAATTTTATTTGATGATTTTTACATTTCATATATCACTGATAATGTTACAATTGGATTTTTGCATAAGATTGATTCAGCAGGTGAGTCAATCAATTTTTCACAAATCGATAGCATTCATATCTGGGATATTGCAATTGGCCCGAATGATGAGATTAATGGTCTTGCAGAAAACTATGGGGCACCCGGAGAATTATTTGGGCAAACTGTTAATACAGGAAGATTTATTTTTCAATGTACCGATAACTTTACATTAAATTATTTAATTGAACAACCGGGACCCTATACTGATGCATATACCCTTAATACCTATCCCTCCTATTTCCCGCATATTGCTGCAGACAATGAAGGAAACACCTTTGTGACATATATTTATGAAGACACGCTGTACCTGAATGGCAAAACTTATTTGCCGCATATTTATACGGAAGTGTACATCGATTCATTTGAGATTGCAGAAGATTCATTTGAAGTGAATATTGATACAGTACAATATTTTAGTCCCGATGGCGTATTAGTAAAATATGATTCTAATGGTGTTGCAATTTGGGATTGTACAATTGAAGGCAAAAACACGCAATTTTTTCACACACTCACAGTAGATGAACAGGGTGATATTTTTACTATCGGATTATTTTTTGAAGGAGATACTGTTTTTATCAAAGACAGCACACTTATCATTCTCCCGGATATGATGCCTGAAATTGACCGGCCATATATAGTTATGCATATTGATGCAGATGGCAATCCTGTAGATTATATGTTCAGTAAAGATTCTATTTTTTTATATTCAGAACTTGTAGTGCACGATCAATACATATATGTGCCCGGACATATCTATACGGAAGAACAAAACTGGCGAAATGCAGCATTGGGAAGATATGATTTTAATTTCGAACTTCAACAAATTGGCAGGGCATCCTGTCCATTTACTTCACCATGTTATTCGAACGGTGATTTGCGCATTTTAGCTGTTTTCGACAGCAGCATTTATGCCTTCGGTCAACATTATGGTTCCATAGTATTAGGCGGAGAAACCTTAACAGTCGACGAAAGGGATTATGGTTATTTTCTCACAAAGTTTCCTTATGATTTTAGTGATACCTATGTATTACCTGACTCTATTATAACGGTTTATTCTGAATCATCAATTTATCCGATTCCCACCAGAGATGAACTCAATTTATCCTTTTCAGAGGTAACGGAATCTATTTCAAATTGCATTATTTCCAATATGCTAGGACAATATTGGCCTATGTTACCTGTTCGGCAGAATTTAAATAACTGGCAATTAGATGTGCGTTTTTTAAGAGCCGGAGTTTATTTGATCAGTTATACTGTAAACGGGGTCACAAGCAGTAGTACATTTATAAAAATGTAACTGAGTAAAAAGGGGGTGGATAATAAAACAAATCGTATTTGAAAACGTTTTGGCGCTTGGCAAAGAAGCGGATTTCGAAGTAATAAACTATCCGCCAACACTTAACTTGATACGAAGCAAAAAACTTTATTTAAGCACTGAAACCGCTTTTTTGCCAAACGACTGTTACCTGCCGGCCTTCTTCTGTCCGCTATGTTTATTGTAGTTGTCAATTGAAATATGTTGTCAAAAATATGATACTTAAATATGTCCAAAGTAACGAAAATATTACGTGCATAAACGTTTCAAATTTCTTTCCTTTCCATAGGTCAGTCGAGTAACCAAAAAACTGAATGATTAGTCTAACAGTCCAAAATATACCAAGTCCAAGTGATATCTTTTTACCAAGATTGGTTTCAATTAGTTCGGCAGAAGACGTCAAACAAAGTAAACCCATAAGTAATACTGTCAATGCGATGAAAAATGTGTGTACTGTCATCATTTGCCGATTGATTAAACTCAAAGATTTAAGTTCCTTTTCCCAGTTAAAATACTTTGGAAAGACAATGTGAACCAATGCCAAAGCAATTAATAAAACACCAATTATTTTAAAGTGTATTTCCATAATTATTTGCAATTAAAAATTGACATAAACGGTGTAAACTTTGTTTCTTTGAATGAGTTAAACCCGGCTTCTTCAAATGCCATTTTCCAAGTTGCCTTTGAGAAAAAATGTGTAAAGCCGATTGTAAATGCTACAAAGTTTGGAAAATCTCTCAAATGTTCTACCATAATCACATTGCCGTTCGGCTTACAAACTCTGCGACATTCTTTTAAAAATTGCACTTTTTCATCGTGTCTACGAATTTCATGAATTGCTGATAGTAAAAAGATATTGTCAACCGAATTGTCATTTAAAGGAATTGAATTTGAATTTATTTGTTGCGTATTTGGATAAACTAAACTCACTTTTCTTGCTCGAATTATTGCAGGTTCAGTATGCTGTTTGGCATTGTAAAAGTCATACACTTGCAATTTAGAAAGAGGTAAAATATTTTCAATAATATAACTTGTTTCGTCAAAACCTGCATTGATGTTCAAATTGAATTTGTCTTTTGTATCTTCTACATTCATTTTCTTTAACCAGTCAAAATTATAAAAGCCGGATAAATCATAAACATAAGTAGAAACAAATAAAGGCATTGTTAGGCCATAAATGAAAGCCAAAATAACAACCCAAAATAAACCGTTAGGCCAAATGAATATAAATTTACTCCCAATAATTAATGCCAAAGCAATGAACCCAAATACATAAAAGTGTCGGTTAAAGCTTAGTATATTTAATACGCCTTGAAAAATTCGTCTCTTTATTTCCATACTTCTTTCTTGCCTTTTTTCCAATAATATGAAATGTTCTTAATAATAAAAGCATTTGCTAATACTGGATTTTCAAGTTTTAGAGTACTTAAAAAATTGAAATTATAATCAATCACATTTACCGGATTAGGAGTCCAGTTTTGTCTTACTCCTTCAATGATTAAAACTTCTTTGGTTTCTTTGTTATAGGTAAACGTAAAAGGTAAAGGTCCTGCAAATCTTCTTGCTTCCTTCCAGTCTGCAAATGGTGAATGTTCAGGCAATGAAATTTGTTCTTCTGTATTGTCTATAGTGATTTTGAACTTTGATTTAATCGAGGATATTTCTTTTGTGTTTTGTTGTTCAATTTGTTTTATGTCGGTTGTGGTGTAGTTGTAATGTGTAAATATGTTTCCAAAAAGTTCCATTTTCTTTTTATCTGTCTCTGATTTCAGAATATACAAACCACGTAAATTTTTACCTGCATTATTTGTGTAGCGTACAAAAACACGATAACCAATCAAAAAAAAGTCGTTGCCCATAAATTTCGGAAAGCCTTTGGGTCGCAAGTCTTTAGTTTGAACCATTGCAACTGCTACAAAAGCCCATTTATCTTGAAATGTGTCAAGCTGCAAACATGCTGGAATAACATTTTGTAATTGTTCTTTTGGAACTGCAAAAGTTAAAACAAGCGAACTTTCAAAATACGCTTCAACTGCAAAAGGATGGTTTTTTAAAAATGAGAGCATCAAGTTATTTGAGTTGTTTTTTGTTAAGATGAAATTCGTTGTAGTAAACAACTAAAATAAAAATGAATGCATATAGTGAATTTAGTTTCCCCCAAAGCAATAAATCAGGAGCAAGGATAAATTCAAGTATGTTCATTGCAGCAACTACTGTGATTTGTGCAATTGCATTTAAATTTGACTTATAACCACTTAAAATCCAAACAGCCATGATGATTTCTGAAAGTCCGATTAGAATTGTTAGTGGTCTGGAATAATCGTGACCTAATATTCTTGCAACAATTTGTTCGTGTCTTGGAACAAGGTTTAGAACCTTACATAAAAGTCCGCTTGCAATCCAAACTGTTGCAATACTATAGGTCAATATTTTGTGAATTCTTGTCATTGTCTTTGTTGGTTGTGCTGTTCGCTACACTTGCAGGTAACGTTTGGAAGATTTGCGTTGAGCGGGATTCCTAATACAATTGCATATTCGAAGATACAAACTTTTTGCAAACCCAAAACTTTCTTCGAAGTATGAAACCCTACCTATTGCAAAGCTGTTAGCAGCAACAAATGTGCAGTTGCTTATAAAATTCATTTCTGTCTGTTTTATCTGGAATTCCTGCTACTTGTCCGTCTCCAAGTTCAATAATTATTAAATCTCCATTTTTTTGTCTTGCAATGTCCATGCTAAAAAAGTTGCTTTCAACTCGTTTAGCAATTTCTTCAAATTCAGTGGTGTCCGGTCTAGAAATTTTGTACTCGCCCTCTTCCCAATAGTCGTAAATGCCTATAAGTTTGCTGTTACAAAAAAACAAGCGATATTCTTCGGTTAAAGGCATTCCGCTTTTTGAATGAATTGTCAAGTCGTTTAGTTGTACAAATTCTCTAACAACAATTCCTTCGTTAAAATATTTATCACGAAGTTCAATGAGCTTATTAATTGTCAGTTTGAATTTGTCGGTATTTGAAGCATCAGCTACGAAACAAGCAGTTTCCCAATCGTGCTTTTCAGATTTTACATAGTCTTTGAGAATTACAGATTTGTGTCCGAATATTTTAGATTTTTCAATTAATTTGTCAGCACTATTTTCATTTTCAAATTTTTCAAAGACGGTTTTTGGGGTTCTGCTTTCAATGAATTTTAAACTGTCTGGCAAATAATGACAATTTTGATATTCTTCAACGGTGTTAATGAGTTTGTAGTTTTTTGATATTAAGTCATTGTAAAGAATTGAATACTGTTTTGGTGTCAGCATCCAACCTCTATAAATTACATTTACTAATTTGTCAGTTTGCTTTATACGTTTTGTCGCTACCGAAAATCTGTCCGCACTTGTCAAGTCCTCAAAACTGAATAATAATGTTTCAAATCCATTTTCTTTTGCGGAAGTAAATTGGTCTTCAAAATCTACGTCAACTTTGTTAGTTTGAAAATGGCTTTCACAAAATAGTATATAAAATTGTTCTGTCATTCTGTTTGCGGTGTTTCGGTTTTTTTGCCGCTGACGTTTTGCAGATTTGCGTAGACGGGGAAGGCAATCAAAAATCTTTAATAAAACTACGAATTTTTAGGGTATCGAAAATTATTCTGTGGAAGTCGTCGCCCCGCTGGCGCAAATGTGCTTGTTATGCGGCGGCCGTCTTTCACTATTCTCCATACTGTGTTCCTTTTAGCTGAAAAGTTAATGAGTCAATAAGCTCCTTTAATTTTTTCTTTTCAGTCAGGAAATACTTTGTTTGTAATTGTCCAGAATCGCGGCAGAATTACGTCCACCGAAACTAAAGCTTGGATATGCACTGCTGATGATTGCTTCAACGTCATGCCCCAATTGCACAAAACCTTTTGTTAGGCGCATTTTCTTAAATTAAGCAACTAGTCAAAAGCCTTTGTTTTACCTAACTGTACCGAAAATCTCCGGAAATACGTTCTATTTGTTGTGTCGCTTAACTTACTCTTCCGGTCTTCTTCAAGTTCCGTCTCGGTGAATTGGCTCTTAAAACACTTAATGGCCTCTAATCCGACCAATTCTTCTTCCTGGGAATATGTAATTTCGACATTGATGTATTTGGGATCAATGAGCCCTAGTCCAGCTTCTGGAGGGGAATTATCTTTTGTGTATGCAATGTAGTATAGCGGATATTTTTGTACCCAGTCATGCTGCAATAAAACTTCAGTAACAGCACCACCAACAACGACATGCTCAGCATGATGCGTATCACCATCTGGTCCGAAGGTGATGATAAAGTCAGGGTCTATGGTTGGAATTCTTAGAGTTAATGAATCTCTCAATTGTTTATGGCAATTAAAATAATTGCGTACTCCGTTTTTAGTGTCAAGCCTATCTATCCCGAAAAAAATTGGATGATCAATACCCAATTTCTGGCTGCTGCATTTGCTTTCTTCTCTCCGAACACTGCCTAAAGAGTCTCCTTCAGGTATTTTCGGATCTCGTGTGTAATATTTTCCATCAGTAGCAATAATAAGAACAACTTTGTCTCCTTTTCTGCTAAACTGAACAAGCACCTCAGCAACTGCCATTTCATCATCAGGATGAGCAAGAACAACTAAAATTGTTTTTGGGTGGTTATTTTTGTTTAGGTTAAATGATGAAATAAGCGGTAAAAATACCAGCACACAGAATAGCTTTGTTAAGATGGAAGTCATTGTGTAAATATTTAAATTAAGAAACGCTCCCCGCATATTGCCCATAACGTCAGAGTGTGAAAATACTCACCCCACCATTACAGCCCACTCAAAAGTACCAATTAATTTCAAAAAGATGTACTACCTTTCGAAAAATAAGTAGCATGGATTTCATCACCCCTCAAAATCGCCACCAGATTACGTT
>JANMLV010000211.1:0-2117 GCA_031372705.1 Bacteroidota bacterium
GCTCAATTTATCGCATTGTTTTCCGGCTTTTAAAAAATATTCTCCTTTTTTAATCGTAGTCAATTTGAATAAGGACACTATTGATTTCAGGTCATCATCTGAAATAACTCCAAAGTAAGATTTTATATTTTGTTCAAGTCCCGTCATAATTCTTGGTGTCTCGCAACATTACCGCTAACGGCAGCGTGTGAAAAAACTCACCCCACCATCACCGCCCACTCAAAACTACCAATTAAAATGAAAAAGATGTACTACCTTTCTAAAAATAACCACAATGGATTTCATCGCTTATATCGAAGAAAAAACAAAGGAGTATCTGCTGCTTTAGCATAAAACTATTACACCAAAGTAAAATGATCTTGTCTTGGTCAACTTTTTCAAAATAATTTTGTTTAAAGGCTAGTTTAACAACTATAAATTAATCATGATGCTGCTTAATAACATGTTACGGGCAAAATTTTGACTTTATAATAATATGAACTAGGTAGTAAAATAAACAAATACAAGTAAAAATTGATTCTTTTCCAAAATATAACACCTATAAAAATGCGATTGCTCGGGGCATTAGCCAAAATAACCTTAACACCATATTTTTTCATTATTTCCCTATATTCTTTTGGTCAATCGCTTGTGCCAAATGGTGGTTTTGAGACCTATAGTTCGCTGCCAAACGACGATTGCGACTGGAGTCTTGCAACAGGATGGAACAATGCCGCTACAACCGACTTTTGCAACACGTCGAATGGCACACCGGACTATTATCATATTTTAGGCACCGGATTTTATTCTGCACTCCCTACCAACTATTTCGCTGATTTATTTCCCTTTGAGGGAGATGCTGTTATGGGCATTGGCGGTAGAGTTAGCTTAGTCCCGGACAGCCGAGAATATATTGCCATTCCACTCACTTCCCCTTTAGTGGTGGGTGAGAGCTATACAATGAGTTATTCTATTACAAATGGCACACCAAATGTGGGTTGCCTTTTTATTGATGGTTGGGGTGCATCACTCAGTATTGGGCCTATATTGCAAACACCGGGTACAAATAATGTTATACCAATTGCAGACTTCGATTATTTTGTGCCGGGTGTATTTAGCGCAGAAGATTGGCAAACGTATACATTAACTTTTACAGCCGATCAAGCGTATGATACATTTACATTTGGGAATTTTTTTACAACAGCAAGCCAAACTGTAACAACTTTTGGCGCAGGTTTTTTTAAGGTGGCATATATTTTTTTTGATGATGTCTCCATTATACCTTCAACACCATTACCTATTGAATTAGTTTATTTTAATGCAATAACTGAAGATAATAGAACGGTTAAATTAGCATGGGAAACAGCTGCTGAAATCAATAACGACTTTTTTACCATAGAGCGCTCAATTAACGCCATGGATTGGGAAATTGTAACAACAGTTGATGGAGCAGGTAACTCAAACACCTTCAAAAATTATGTTGCAAACGACAACAACCCTTATTCGGGGGTTTCTTATTATCGCCTGAAACAAACCGATTTTAATGGACAGTTTGAATATACATCCATAAAAAATGTAAACCTAAAAGAATTATTTGCGGAGTATGTTGAAGTATACCCCAATCCAACCGATAATCAAATAACAGTTGTTGGCAGTGCTAATGAGTTGTCAGCAGTTCGCATATTTAATGCAGTTGGTCAAGATGTAACTCATTTGACACGTATAAATAGTTTAAATTCATCAACACTATCGATAGATTTATCGCAATTAGCAGGAGGAGTGTATTATGTAAAAACAAGAACAATCATCAATAATGTTTATAAAAAATAATTGAAATTGTAATTTATATCAATGCACAAAATAAATTGCATTCATTCTTCAGATTCTTCTATTTAAATTAATTTACAAGTGGTGTTTATTGCTTTAAAAAAGTTAATCACACACGACTATATGAAACTAGGGGTTGGATTTTGTGTTCATTCGAAGTCAAAACCAATATAACGTCAGAGTGTGAAAATACTCACCCCACCATTACAGCCCACTCAAAAGTACCAATTAATTTCAAAAAGATGTACTACCTTTCGAAAAATAAGTAGCATGGATTTCATCACCCCTCAAAATCGCCACCAGATTACGTT